>CAYRTN010000192.1:0-2175 GCA_964427235.1 uncultured Chthoniobacter sp.
AAGCATCATAAATTTCTGGGCACGGAGGATATGGCGGAACGCAACACGCGCAATTCACAGCGCGAGTTGTGCCGTTGTCGGTTTTGATTTTTACTGCGCCGGATGATGTGAGGCCGAGGGTCATTAAGAGTTTTAAGTTTTAAGAATTATGTTTTAAGTTGGTGCATTTCGGTGACTGGCGGCTCTTAAGACTTACAAACTTAATACTTAATACTTGTGTCAGCATTCCTCCGTGGCGAGCCATTGCAGTGATCCGTTGACTGCGCCGAGGACGTAGGTGCCGGTGGTGGGGGGCTGTAACCATAAAAGCGCACCGCCAGACATCGAAAAAACTGCATCGGTTGATGGAGGTGGGGGGTTGAATAAAAGGCGCCTTTGGGTGTTCCCTCCATCGCCAGTGATTTCATCCACCAAAAATGGTTGAGGCGATCCCTGTGGCGATTTTTCGGATATTTCTATCGTCGCATAGCAAAAATTTGCATCTAGATCTTTTGCAGAAATCTGAATCGGATATCCACCTGCCTGGCTCTTTGTCGCACTGGCTTTTTGCGAAAAACTGATAGGTGGCTTCGTCATACGATTGTTCCCTCAAGCGACGTCACAATTTCGACTTCGTCGTAGAGGCCAGAGTTCCGCCGCGTCACGCTCACAACTTGATTTGACCAGTTAACTTGTAGATCTAAATTTAAAATGCCGCCTGAAGGTAATGATCCTGTAACTATGCTTTTTAACTTTTTTTTATTCAAAACAACGGAGGCGATTGGCATTGAATTACTACTCAGTGACGAATTGAATGTGTTAAAAAATGTGTAGGTATCCACTAACCATACTTCTAAAATATTCCAGTTGAATGATGTCGTGATTGGAGGTGTGCTATTGGATGTCGTTGATGAGCTAAATGATTTTGATAAATTAATAACATTTGTTCCAAAAACTCCAGTTGGAGCGAAGGTTGCGACAGCGTAGGCGTCGAATGACATTTCAAGCAGGCCCATTTCGGTGGAGCGAATCTGGGGATCTGGAAATAAGGATCCTTTAGCATCCGCAAGAGCCCGTGCTTCTTCTTCTTGGCCTGGTTTAAACATAATCGTGCCGCTGGTTTTTTTGAGACCGTAGCGGGAGACGGATTCGGTCGTGCCTGGGAGGAGGATTGGGAATGTTCCGTAAAGAGTGGTAGCCATAAGGTTAGGCAGTGAGTGCAGAGACAGGGAGGCGTGGTTCGATTTTGCCGACTAGCTCCTTGATGTCGGAGACGAGGGATTTGAGTTCGGTAAAAATACTGGTTTCTGGCTTCGTAGGTTCTGGCATGGGGGCGCTACCATTGCCGAGGTTCGGCAGGGAGTCGGTGAGGTTGAGCTTGAGGGGCTCGCTAAATGCGGCGGCGGCGGCAGACTTGAGCGATGCAAGGGAGTCGGCGAAGGCGGCCATGTCGAACTTGGCGACGAGATCCACGGGCTTGGCCCCCAGCTCGGCGATGCTGGTCTTGGCTTCTGTCGTATCGGCGGTGGCTTTGATTTCTGACGTTTTGCCATTTGCGTTTAAAATGCCGGTGACTGCCGCTTTAGCCTGGTCGAGGTATTCTGCTCCCATGACTTTGGCGGTGAGCTCGGCGGTATTTCCTTTGGCAAGATCGTCAATGGAATCTTTGTAAGCCTTTAGTGATTCAAATCCTTGTTGCTTGAGCTCCAAGAGCACGTCTTTTGAGGGGGCGATATTTTTGACCTGGGCGAGGGCATCGTCCCAGTTGTCCGTTTTTGTGAGCTTCATGGCGAGCTCGACTTGGGGCTTGGTTGGAAGACTCCAAAGGGCTTTTTGAAGGTTCTCGAGCGAGTCGGTGCCGGATGCCTTGAATGCGGCTTCGATGTTTTTATTTTCCATCAAAGCCAGAATCTTGCGGGCTTCGATAAGGTCGGTCTGCCCAGTGACCTTGAGGGCGACTTCGATGGAGTGCGGCGTGGCGGTCTCGGAGTTGATCTCAGTGAGAAGGGTCTTCCACCGCTTGTCTTCGACGGTGGTGGTGACCGTCACGATGATGTCCTTGCCGGTGATGGAGTCTGTGATCTGCTTGCTGCGGAGCATGGCGTCGGCAAAGGCGTTGGCGTTAGCTTCGCCCATGCCGGATTCAGTGGCTTTTTTCCACGCGTCGAGCCATGCCTTACGCTCTTCGAGGGCTTT
>CAYRTN010000192.1:2275-3354 GCA_964427235.1 uncultured Chthoniobacter sp.
GCAATCTGAGCCTCTCCGAGCTTGGTATTTGCGGCGTCGAGCACCTCAAACATCTTGTCGCCTGCGGCCTTGAAGCCCGGCAACTCGGAGATCGCTGCGGAGAATGTCATGAGCGACTCGTTGAGATACCGCCCGAATGTGAGCGCGGCATCAATCAAAGCATTGCCGACAAATGCTGTAATGGCTGATGCTAAGTTGGTCTCCATCGACTTGACCAAAAAGTCAATGACCGTGGAGGACGTGTTGAAAAACGCATTACCGAAAGTCTTCACGGCAACCTCGAAGGAGGTGCCGTAGGCCGCAATAACTGCAAGCGGGTCTTGAAAAGCTCCAATGAGTCGGTCGGCCATGCGGACGATGATGTCCATGGTCGCCTGTCCCCAACCGGCGGCATCCACGCCACTGAGTGCGGAGGTGAATGCGTTCAGCGCGGGTAAGGCGCTTTCTAAAAATCCGGCGGCGAACTCGAGCACCTTGGTACTGAGCGCGGCCATGTTATCGCCTACTCCGTCGAAGGCGGCGGCGGAGCGATCCATCACGCCTGGGAGGCCGCCGAGTTGCCCCTTGGCCCCTTCGATCTCTCCGCTGAAATTTTGAAGAATAGGAAGAAGCTCACCACCGGATTTACCAAAAATCGACATCGCGGCCTCGGCGCGCTGCGCTGGATCTTGAATCGAGGAAATGCGTTGAGCGAATACGCCCATCTGCTCGGTGGGTGTCTTGCCTTCGAGGTCTCCCATGGTGACGCCGAGTCTGGCCATGGCGTCGGATTGAGCGGCACCGCCTTGCGCGGCGTCGACCATGAACTTTTGCATTTTGTTCATCGAGGTGCCGACGGCATCGGCGCTCACTCCGGTATTGGTGAAGGCACGCTCGAGGATGAGGAGATTTCCCGAGGTTTCGCCTGTGCGGGAGGAGAGATCATTGAGCTTCCCGCCGAGGTCAATGGCTGCGCCAAATTGATCGACCACGGCGCGGGCGGCATCGGCGGCAAGCTCGACGACTTTCATGCCGACCTTGACGGCGGCACCGGCTACGCCTGCGGCGATGCCGATCTTGCCGAGGCTCATGTGGCCCTT
>CAYRTN010000193.1:0-3336 GCA_964427235.1 uncultured Chthoniobacter sp.
CATAGGGGCCGTGGCATTTCGCTGGTCAATGAAAAAGGAGAAAAGACCTCTAAAAAAGAATGTGCGGCAGGGGATGCTTTTGGTTGAATGATGTTTGGGCCTATGCGTCATGGCTGATTTTTGTGCCGCCTATCTCCTTGCGAAGCATTGAGCCGTTTATTTTAAAAACTATGTCAACTCAGGATCTTTCTAAAATCGACCTATGGATCGAACAGGCCACCAAGGAAATCATTCTCTCGGAGCCCGGCACCGATCGCTCCCAGTTTCCGCTTCGGGACTTGCTCTCCAGTCTTGCTGATAAATCGGCCACGCTTGCCGACATGGAGGAATTCCATCGAGCGGCCACTTTTTCCACGACCTTCATCGAAGAGCTTCTTTTTTCGGGGCAAAACTATACGCAGGCGCAATTGGATGTTCTGAACGATCTCGCTGCTCAGTTGCGTCTTTTGCGAATGGATCCGGCTTGCAAATTTGCGGCGCCTGATTTGGGTGGGGCGGGCGTTGAGGAGGTTTCAGTTAGCGCTCAAGTGTCTCCGGAGGTGGCTCCGATTTCCGATGAGCTTGATGAGTACACCTCGGTGAATCTGGAGAACGACGGCGACATCCTGCGGGAGTTTGTTAATGAGTCCCGCGAGCATCTTGAAAATATCGAACTGGGCATCCTTATTCTTGAGGAGCGTCCTGACGACGCCGAAATGCTGAGTTCCATTTTTCGGGCGTTTCATACCTTCAAAGGCGCATCGGGATTCCTTCGTCTCATGCCGGTGAACCGCCTTTCGCATGAGTTGGAAAGCCTTTTAGATTCAGCCCGCTCGGGACGCCTGCTCCTCAATCCCAAAATCATCGATATTATTCTCGCAGGAAAAGACATTCTGAAGGATTTTATCGACGAGCTACAGCTCCAGATCGACCAGCACAAGCCAGTCGAGCCGATTCATGTTCCCGGCAACGACCTCACCATGCGGGTGCGTCATATTTTAGCCAATCCCCAGTCAGTCGAGGATCTGATTTCGGGCGAGGTTGCCGACGGTTTGGATGCCACAGCAGAGGCAGCGGTGCCTTCGCGCAATGGCGGTCCAGAGGCCAAGAAAAAGTCCACCTCGCAGATGATGAAGGTGGATACGCGCAAGTTTGATAACCTAGTCGAGCTTGTGGGCGAGTTGGTGATTGCGCAGACACAGGTTTCCCAGCATCCGGATCTGGTGAATCTCCGCAGCCAGCAGCTCAGTCGAAATCTTCTACAGCTAAGCCAGATCGCCTTGGAACTTCAAAAAATCGCGATGTCGCTCCGGATGGTCGCTATCAAGGCTACTTTTCAAAAAATGAACCGCCTTGTGCGCGACCTCACCGCCAGCATTCAAAAGCAGGTAGAGCTTGTCATTTCTGGAGAGGAGACGGAGATGGATCGCACCATCGTTGAGGAACTCGGCGATCCACTCATGCATATGATTCGGAACTCGGTTGATCATGGAGTCGAAATGCCCGCCGACCGCATTGCAAAAGGAAAGCCCGCAAAGGGAACAGTCCGCCTCTCAGCCTATCATCAGGGTGGAAACATGGTGATCGAGATCGCCGATGATGGCGCCGGACTAAATAAACAGCGTATTCTCTCGAAGGCGATCGAAAGAGGCATTGTTGCTCCCGATGCCGAACTCGAAGACCGGCAAATATTCGATTTGATTTTCGCGCCCGGATTTTCCACAGCGGAGAAAATCACCGACATCTCGGGGCGAGGAGTGGGCATGGATGTGGTGAAGCAAAATATCGCTAAATTGCGCGGAAAAATTGAGATCGACTCGACGCCCGGCGAAGGAACCACGTTCCGGATTTTCCTGCCTCTCACGCTCGCCATTATTGATGGGTTAATTGCCCGCGTCGGTGATCAACGGTACATCTTCCCGACACTCTCAGTCTGCGAGTCCTTCCGCCCGACGGCAGAAATGATTTCCACAGTCTATGGCAAGGGCGAGGTCGTGAAAGTGCGTGGCAAGCTTCGCCCAATGCTTCGTCTGCATGAATACTTCGACATTGTGCCTCGCACCACGGATCCCACGCGTGCGCTCATCATTGTGGTAGAATCCGCCAATCAGCAGCGCTGCATCCTAGTCGATGAACTCATCGGCAAGCAGGAAGTGGTCATCAAGAGTCTGGATGAGCGTTTCAAACAAAACAAAGCCCTCGCGGGAGCAGCCATCCTCGGTGACGGCAAGGTCGGCCTGATCCTCGACCCTCGCACTTTGGTGCAGGTGAGTATTCCCGCCGATGTGAACCGAGCCGAGGCGTCTCAGGCGATTCTTGATGCAGCGGCAAGTCCGGCTGCCTTCACGATGTAGGCGGCGATTCCGTGTAGTGGGACTGACCTCTCCGCTGCGCCGGTCTCCATAGCGACCTTCGGCATCCCGTAGACGATACTGGTCTTTTCGTCTTGGGCAAAAGTGATCGCTCCAGCTGTGCGCAGTGCCAAGAGACCTTCTGCTCCATCTCGGCCCATCCCAGTGAATATCCCAGCCACCGCGCGGGAGCCTGCGATCGGTGCAGCGGATTGAAAAAGAAGATCCACCGAGGGGCGATGGTGCATGATTTTCGGAGCTTGCTTAATGCTGACGCTGTAGCCTTCTGGGCCGCGTTTTTGAAGTAACATGTGGTAGTCGCCCGGAGCCACCAGTGCGAGGCCTGGCCTTAATATATCTCCATCTTTGGCTTCCCTTACCTCGATCGCGGAAACGGAATTCAGGCGCTCAGCGAATGGGCCGCTGAAGGTGGCTGGAATGTGTTGCACAATACAGATGCCGGGAAGATCGCCGGGCAGTTGGCTAAAAACTTCGCGCAGGGCCTCCGTACCACCGGTCGAGGCCCCTAGCAAAATCAATTGCCTTGGATTGTAGCGGGTCGTTCCCGTTGCAATCCTGTTCACTGGTGGCGCGGTCAGCGGAGCTTTCGTTCTCCGCATGGAGCTTGCTGCTGCCTTGATCTTAAAAATCAGCTCGGCTGCCAAATCCGTCATGAAGCGATCACTGGAAGGCTTTGCCAAAACATCCACGGCGCCGGCCTCGAGCGCCTCGAGTGCAATGTGAGAACCTGCCAGACTCAAGGAACTCATGATGATCACCGGCATCGGGTGGTGCTTCATCAGGATCTTGAGGAAAGTGAGCCCATCCATCTTTGGCATTTCAATATCCAGAGTGATGACATCCGGTTTGAGTTCGAGAATTTTATCGCGAGCGATATAGGGATCCGCTGCTGTGCCGACCACCTCTAGTTCCGGATCGGTGCGGAGGACGTCGCTCACCACTTTTCTCACCACCATCGAGTCGTCCACGATGAGGACTTTGATTT
>CAYRTN010000194.1:0-3334 GCA_964427235.1 uncultured Chthoniobacter sp.
AAGACGGCGGACTTCGGCTATGACGGCAAGGGTCAGATCAAGCTGGAAGCCGAGGCCGATGCCACCGAAGTCTGGAACCGTTTCGGGGCACCAAGAGGCGTGCTGGAAAAATGGATCTCCTTTCGCGCCGAACTCTCCGTCGTATGTGCCCGCAGCGCCGATGGAAAAACGGTGGCCTTCCCTGTCTCAGAAAACCAACACTCGCACCACATCTTGGATCTCTCGATCGTTCCAGCGCGCTTTCCGGATCACGTCCTTGAATCCGCAACCCGCCTCGCCACGCAAATCACAGAGGCACTGGATGTCGTTGGCTTGCTCGCCGTGGAGTTTTTTCTCACCGACGACAATCAACTCGTCGTTAACGAACTCGCTCCCCGCCCCCATAATTCCGGTCACTTCACCTTTGACGCCTGCATGACGAGCCAGTTCGAGCAACAACTCCGCGCTGTTTGCGGCCTACCGCTGGGTTCACCTGATCTGATGAGCCCCGTCGTGATGTGGAATCTCCTCGGCGATCTCTGGAATAACGGAGAGCCTGATTGGAACGTGATCCTCGAAAACCCGCGCGCCAAGCTCCACCTCTATGGAAAGAGCGAAGCTCGTCCGGGAAGAAAAATGGGGCACGTCTGCGTTATGGCCGAATCGACGGAACAAGCGATTCGGGAGATCGAGACGATGAAGCAAAGGCTCACACACTGAATTCCCGAGGTTGGCCGATTTTTTCGAGCAACCGCGGGATGTCGAGGTGGAGGGCAATGAGCTCTTGGATGTTCTGAATCTTGTCGAGGTCCCTCGGCTCGATCTTGATCGTCAGTGAATGGATTTTTTGAGCGATGGCATAGGATTCCATCTTCGAATAGACGACCGGCAGACTCGTTGCCGTGAGCATCGAGATCAGCTGCGGGTGCGGCTTGAGCCCATCCGAAAGAACTAGCCCAGAAAGAAGCCCCGGTTCATGCAACCCCTCTTGGGATATGGCCGCTAGGACGATATCCTCGCGGTCGCCGGGCACCACTAGGAGCGTTCCATGCGTGATATTGCGCAACAGATTAGCCGAGCTCACCGCGCCAATGACGACATTGGCAGCCAGATTGCGCGCGAGCGCGCGATTGCAAAGGAATTCACCCGAAATGGCCGCCGCGATCTGCTCCAAAGATGGCTCAGAAAGCAATTTTTGCATCGGTACCACTCCCAACAATTCCAAACCCAATCGCTCGAAACCTCGGCGCGCAAAATCGGCCACGTAGTCCATCTTATCCACACGCACCTTATTCATCACGACACCGACAACCTCGACGCCCTCGCGATCAAAGAGGGCCTTATTGAGCGCCACTTCGTCGATCGGTCGACCGATTCCACCGGGAGAGACGAGAAGAACCTTGCTGCCAAGCAGACGCGCGACAGTCGCATTCGAGAGGTCAAATACAGACCCCACTCCCGCATGACCGCTCCCCTCGATGATGGTGAAGTCTTTTTCCCAACTGGAACGATCGAAGGAATGCCGGATCCTTTTGACGAGGGCTTCATGGTTGGCTTCTTTGATATAGCGGCGAGTGAAGTCCGGCTCGACCGCGATAGGGCTCATGTCTTCAATCGGAATCCGAGTGTCAAATGTGGACTGGATGAGAAGGCTGTCATCATCGATGCGATGGCCGTCCACTTCAGTGAACCGCTGGCCGACAGGCTTGATGTAGCCGATCTCGGGGAAGCGACCACGAAGTGCAGAATATAGCCCGAGCGATGCCGTCGTCTTGCCGGCGTCCTGCTCTGTGGCGGCGATGAAAATACGCGGCGTTGTGGTATTCACAGAATCAATCCGCCGTATCTGGTGGCGGATAAAGTTTGCGATACTCAACCGCCTGCAGACCCACGATAGCGGCCATCGCCGCCATATTATCCGAAGAAACTCCCATCGGGATGTCAACGGCAGGTCGAGTGAATCCCATCAAAATCTGACCGTAGGTTTGGCACTCAGAAAAGAGCTGAACGAATTTCACCGAGATATTGCCACTATTCAGATCAGGAAAAATGAGAACGTTCGCTTTCCCAGCGACATGGCTCTCAGGCATTTTCATTTGAGCAAAAACCGGATCGAGAGCCGCGTCGGCCTGCATCTCACCGTCGATCGACATGTCGGCGCCAACTTGTTCCGCAATGTGGCGGGCGAGAGTCACTGCACCAGCTACCTTCTCGGTGGATGGCGTTCGCGCACTTCCCTTCGTCGAGAAACTCAGCATGGCTACGCGAGGACGCCTCCCAAAAACCTGACGCGCCAGAAGACCGGCCTGAACTCCGATGGAAGCCAACTGCGCCATCGTCGGATCGGGAACGATGCCCGTATCCGCAAAGAAAACCACGCCGTCATCTCCGAACGACCTCGAAGTAAACTCCACGATCGTGCAGGACGCCACAACATCAGTAAATGGCAACGGCTTCACCAGTTGCAGCATCGGCCTCAAAAGCGTACCGCCCGCTGCATTGGCTCCCCCGACAAGCGCATCCGCAAGCCCATATTGGAGCATCATGGCCGCGAAGTAATTTGGCTTCACCATCACCTCGCGACTATCCTTATTGCCGGTATTGCGATAGCGCTCGAGCCGCTCCAGTCGCTGACAGAAAAGCGGAAGCTCGCTCGAGGTTTCGGGATTAATGATTCCGACATGGTCGAGACTGATTTTTTCCTCGTCGGCGATTTGCCTGATGACCTCTCGGCGGCCAAGAAGGATCGGCACACCGAGTTGCCGCTGGTAAAAAATCTCTGCTGCCCGTATCACACGGGGCAGCTCACCATCGGCGAAAACAATCCGCTTGGGATGCTTCCTTAATTTTTCAAAAACAGTCTCAATGAAACCCATACACTCTGAATACGAGACCAAGCTGGAGAAGTATGCCTCTCGATACAAGGAGAACATCCGGAATACCGCTCTGGAGCTTCATTGCCGCGATCGCCAGATTCCACTCTCTGGCAACCCGCTTCTGATGGGAATTTTGAATATCAACGACGATTCGTTCGCTGGTGATGGGCGACTCGATGCGGATTGGGCCCTCTCCCGCGCCGTTGAGATGGTCGCTGAGGGAGCCGACATCATCGACGTCGGAGGTGAAAGCGCGCGGACGAATCGTCTAGCTATCTCGGAGGAGGAGGAGTTGGCCCGCGTGCGGCCTTTTCTTGAAAACTTTTCCAAAGCCATGCGCTCGGCACGCCCCCGCACGGATTCTCAGGTATTTCCTCCGCTGGTATCATTGAATACTTGGCGACCAAACGTGGTGTCTGGCGCGTTGGCCGCAGGGTTTGATATTTTGAACGACATGAGCGCCCTCCCAGATGAGACAA
>CAYRTN010000195.1:0-3324 GCA_964427235.1 uncultured Chthoniobacter sp.
CATTTATTTTACTTAGCTAATTTTATTATGTCCAGCTATTTTGTATAGATGGTATCACGCCTTCTGGGGCGCCCTTGGCTACTCAAGTTTAATTTTCCGAATAGGAAATTAAAAAATGCGCGGGGTGATGTGTTCTTTGAGACTTCCGCAATGCGGGCAGCGTGGAATGGAGTCTGTTCGCTCGGCAGTGAATTCACGAGCACAGAGATGACACCGAAGGCGATGCTTTCGATCCTTCGCATCGCGAAGCTTTCGAGCGATCTCGTAGCAAATCCAAACAAAAAAAATTCCAGCAAGGAAGACGATGAGCGCCGTGAATACGAGCCAAGGAAGCAGAATGGGAATCATGGCATCTTCTGCGGGCAGGGAGCGGAACCCCAATGAAATTCCAGAAAATCCCAAGCGATGCCACGTTTGTTCGATGGGGCAAAGTGTAGGTCTCGCAATAACCGGATGAGATAGCTATCAATAGCGGCATCACCGGAAGATCTCTCGGGAACAAGAAATGCGACACGGCCATCCTGATCAACTCCAATAAGAAAAGTTGCTGCATCTGGCGATGTGGGAGTCGAAAAAAGTGGAGTGTCCGGGAGCGGCGGTAAGCGTTCGGCTAGAGTTGGTCCCGACTGAAGTCTGGCGGGGCGTGGAGGTGTTTGCGGCTTTGGTGAAACTGGGCTAGGGAATTTAACGTCACGCCTCGAGCTCGGTAAATGTGCGGGAGGGTTGACTGACACTCTCGTTGGGAGAGGGGCAAGGGCCGGTATTTCTGATGCGAATTGTGGTGTGTAAGTTGTCGAAAACAACCCCTCTTCGCGAGGCATTCCCCGACCGGGAGCGAAGAGTGAGGGATCCGAGGAAAGGATCAATCCCTCAATTTGGTGTTTTTGAGGCGATCCATCCGGTACAAAATACACTTGAGCGGGTTTCAGTGCATCCGCCTCTCGTTTCGGATACGCGATTGCGAATAGAAAAAAAATGGAACCATGCGCGAGGGCCGCGAGTGCAAGCATGACTGGAAGAAGAACGTGAATGCGATGCCGTACGGGCCAATCAAAAATGAGAGGGATGTTTTTCACTGCTCCTCCGAGGTGGCTATAACGGTAGGGTATCCGAGAGAAAGGGAAACCGTCATGACCTTCGCTAGTTGGTCTACGGCAGATCGGCGGTCAGTTTTTATAATTAACGTGTGGTTTCGACCCCCATATTCCGTGAGCTTGGTGCGCAATTCCTCGAAAGTGACGGCAGCATTTTCAAAATAAATCGAAGATAAGGGCGCTGCGGCGATGCTGATGATGAGAGGGTTTCTTTGCGGGGCTAGGAGGAAGGGAGATTGCGGGACATCGACCGTCACGCCTGGCTGCAAAAGGAAGGACGTGCTGAGTATGATGTAAAAAACTAGCAAAAGCACGACGTTCAAGGACGGCGCTATAAACATCAGGGCCGGATGAAGGCCGGGTGAGCGGTCGATTTTCACGCGATAGTATCCGATCCGGGAGGTTCGTGGAGGACGTCCAGAACCTCAATCGAAGCACGTTCGATGTCGTGGAGGACATCGTTCGATCTGGCGACAAGATAGCTGTGAGCAACAAAGGCTGGAATGGCGATCGTTAGAGCTGCAGCCGATGTGAGCAGGCTCTCGTAAACGCCACCCGCGATCTCAGCTGCGGTGGCGTAGCCCCCGTGCGTGGTTATCTGTTGAAAGGCGGTCAGTAGGCCGAGAATCGTTCCCAGCAATCCAACAAGGGGTGTCGCGTAGGCTATCGTTGCCAGCAGGGCCAGATTGCGCTCGAGGCGTGGGACCTCAAGCTGTCCCGCCTCTTGAGCGATGTCCCTCAACTCGGATCGGGGCGAGGTATGCCGGACCAACATAGCAAGCAGCACTCGCGGAACCGGGCCTGGTGTGCCGGCGCATTCCCTTATCGCCTCGGCAAAGTTTTTTTTCCTGAGCAAATTTGAAAGGCCGCGCAGAAAGTCCCCAGTTTGGATCGATGCGCGGTGGAAAAAAAGCAGTCGCTCGCAAAAAACTCCGAGGGCGGTGACACTACAGCCCAGAATCAGCCACATCAGAGGGCCTCCTTTTTGCACAAGTTCCATCATAAGTTCTCGTTTTCTAAATCATCGAAGGCATCGCCGCAATGGGTTTTCAGGTTTCATTTGTCGATGGCGGGAGGCAGAGACGCGATCGGGTTACTTCGCCCAGCGCAAGAGCCACTTTTTCTCTAACCCCAGGTATAAATCCGCGATCCGCATGAAAAACGAGCATCGTGTGGCTTTCGTTTTGGAAAATGCTGATCGGGCCTTTTTCTGTATGCAGGGTGAGTGCTGGAATCTCCCCGATGCCCATGTCAGCTGAAGCCTCGTGCATGGCACGTGCCATCGCAGTGGCTTTGGAGCTGAGGGACGCAATATCCAAGCCAGCAGGGACGTTTTGAGAGGCAATAAATGCATCGTCACTTGTCAAAAGGCAGGACTTGATCCCAGGAAGGTTGCCGCAAAGCTCTACGACGCGCTTGGTGCTTAATTTCTCATCGGTCATGAAAAGCGACTGCAGCGCATCCTGCTCGGGTAGCAATTCATCACCGAATATATCCAACGCGAGAAAATCCGACTTGATCGTAATGATCGCATTTTCATTCGATATCGGATCCTCAATCTTGCGGCGAAAGGTCGGTAGATTGCTGATAAGATCAGACAGCTTGCGCAGTGGGGCCTCTTCTGCGGTAGGCTCGGGAATGAACTCCTCGATGACATCGGTCTCGACGGGGAGATTGTTTTCCTTGGCGATGGGGGGAGGCGCAAAAAAAAGATTAAGGCTCGCTACTGGCGATGTCAGTGGTGTCTCGAGTGCCTCCACTATAAGTGCGGTTGCAGTGACGGCTTGTTCGCGGAGAGTGTATCCAAGCGCAACGCGGAACACTGGTAGCCGAATCATCTCGGATGTGCGTTCCACGAAATCGGGAACCAAATCGGCAAGAGTGCCCAATGAAAGCATCGGGACAACGTGCCCGAGCACATGGCTGGCAGGGAGATTAATGGTCTCGTCCGGCAAGTATTCACGAAGCAGGCGATTTGATGGTATCCAAGGCACCAAATCAGCTAACCGCATGCATATCGAGCGGGCAGGGGCGCTGCGATATCCGACGGGAGGCTGGGTGGCTTCGGGTGTGATTGTGGGCATTTCTGTTGTATCCTTCGCGCTCTCAGGTTATCTCCATTGGTCTTAAATTAGCAATCCCGTGGAATTCGACTTCAAATTCACTAGCGATGGACTCATCCCTGTCATCGTTCAAGAAGCTTCCGGCAAAGAAAGACCCTCCGGCAGGG
>CAYRTN010000196.1:0-3305 GCA_964427235.1 uncultured Chthoniobacter sp.
GTGGATGGTTACGGGATGCTCGAGGCCATTGGATTGTTCGCTGAGAACCAGAGCTCGCTCGTGAAAGGGGCGCGCCATTTGGTGCTGAGCTGATTTATTGTAAGTGTCTCCGATGGAGTTAAGGGTTTTGCAAAGTGAGGCATGATTGGTGCCGAGCAACGCTTCGCGTATTTTTAAGGCCCTCTCGTAGAGTTGGCGTGACTTGGCGTGATCGCTCGTGGGTTCCGAGTTCTCAATGGGATTGGAATACGTTTCCGCGAGATTTTCCAGCGTTGTCGCGAGATCCAGATGCGAAGGCCCCAGTTCGCGTTCTTGAAGCAGCAGCGCTTCTTCGTGATGTTTTCTAGCCTCAAGGGGTTTCCCGCTCTTCATTAATTCCAAGCCGTATTTATTGAGGTCTCGGACCGCTTCTCCCTCACTCGCGAAGGCAGTGACAAGCGAAACCAAAAAAACAAACGCCAAGCAGCACAAAAGAAATTGATGCCTGTTGTTGGCGCTCGCTCGGTTCATAAAATCAATACAGCTTGACTCTATTGAATCATCCAAGCAACGGGAGCAAAAGTCACGTTCAGGTTCTCAGAAGTCAGGCACACCCTAAACTTAGAGAGTGGTAAAAAAAGATTGAATTCCTCGATTGATTACCGATATCAGTGAGTTCATTCAGTGGTTCGTGAGTGCTTATTACATAGTCCCGTGCTCGTGGACTTGATTTTTAATCCCCCCCTTCATTTTTATCTCATGGATTCAAACGCTATCAATCTCACGCTCATCGATTATTCGATCCTCGCTGTTTACATTCTCGTCGTTATCGGGATCGGTTTTGCGCTTCGGCGAAACATGAAGACGGCGGATGACTTTTTTCTGTCCGGAAAATCCATCCCGGTTTGGGTGACGGGTCTGGCCTTCCTTTCTGCGAATCTCGGCGCGCAAGAGGTCATCGGAATGGCGGCCTCGGGTGCGAAGTATGGTATTATGACCTCCCACTTCTATTGGGTGGGGGCGATTCCAGCGATGATCTTCCTGGCGATTTTCATGATGCCTTTTTACTACGGTTCGAAGGCGCGTTCGGTGCCAGAGTATTTGAAGCTTCGTTTCGATGAAAAAACCCGCGGACTCAATGCGATTGCCTTTGCCGTGATGACGGTGGCTTCGTCCGGTGCGTCCCTGCACGCACTGGCGGCGCTCATGCATCTGTTGCTGAAGTGGGATTACAATGTCTCTCTCATTGCCTCCTCCATCGTGGTTCTCGCTTATGTGCTGAAGGGTGGACTTTCCTCGGCCATTTATACCGAGGTGCTTCAATTTTTCCTGATCGTTCTGGGCTTTGCGCCGCTCGTGATCATTGGTCTGAACGATCTGGGTGGATGGACAGGCATGATGAGCAAACTGCCTGAGACTTACGCCCACTCTTGGAAATACATGGGCACAACGGCGAACCCGATGGGCGTCGAGTGGTTCGGCATGGTTTTCGGCCTCGGGTTTGTTCTCTCCTTCGGTTACTGGTGTACAGACTTCTTAGTCGTGCAGCGCGCGATGGCGGCAAAAAACATGGGCGATGCCCGACGTACCCCGATCATTGGTGCTATTCCCAAAATGGTTTTCCCAATTATCGTCATCGTTCCCGGTATGATTGCATTGGCGCTCATGTCCAAGACCGGATCGACCTACCACATCCCGAATGGCATCACTGGTGAGACGGACTTCAATCTGGTCATCCCTTCGCTGATCGCCCACTACCTCCCAACCGGTATGCTCGGACTGGCTCTCACGGCGCTGATGGCTTCTTTCATGTCTGGAATGGCTGGTAACGTGACGGCCTTCAATACTGTCTGGACCTACGACATCTATCAGTCGTACATCGCAAAAGGAAAATCGGATTCCCATTACATGTGGATGGGCAAGTTTGCGACTGTGGCAGGTATCGTGATTTCGATCGGATTTGCTTATGTGGCCAAAAATGTGAACAACATTATGGACTTTCTTCAGTTGGTCTTCGGTTTCGTGAACGCGCCTGTTTTTGCTACCTTCTTGCTTGGAATGTTCTGGAAGCGGGCGACGGGACATGGTGCTTTCTTTGGTCTTCTGGGCGGCACTCTCGCAGCCGTGGTCTTCCATGGCCTTAGTTCGCCCTCGATTCTTGCCGCTGGTGAGACGATTCCTTGGATCAAGGGGGCTTGGATCGGAGCTCATTTCTCATTCACCTCCAGCATGGCTCAGAATTTCTGGTTGGCCATCGTGGCTTGGAGCGTTTGTTTTGTGTTAACCATTCTTGTTTCAGTTGCGACGGCTCGTACGAAATCCGACGAAGAACTTAAGGGCTTGGTGTATTCTCTGACTCCAAAAATCAGGGAAGAAAACGAGCCGATTTGGATGCGTCCCGCTATTGTCGGTGGCTTGGTGCTTATGGCCGCCCTGATTCTCAATATCATCTTCTGGTAAAAACCCTCAATATCCTACCTTATGAACTTCGACCTTCGCCTTCCCATCGGTATCCTCTTCACGGTTTATGGCGCCATCCTTGCTGGATATGGTGCGCTCACTTTAGGAAGTGACATTTACAAGAAGTCCCTTGGCACGAACATCAATCTCATTTGGGGCTGTGTGCTACTGGCTTTCGGTCTGCTGATGTGGGTCTTTGCGATCCGGGGTAGACGCAACAAATAAAAAAACACGACCTCAGCGTGGGTAATGTGAGGGATTAGCAACGCGCCCAGCATTTTCTCTCAGGGAGAGAGGTTCGGTGTATTGGTAGCGCTAGGCAGATGCGGGGGAGTTTTTCTTTGTCGCCTTCTTGGGCTTTGTTTCCGGGGATGGCGATAGAAGGGCTTTTAAGAAGGGGGCTGTTCGGCTTGTTTTCGATTCTGCGACTTCCTCAGGAGTTCCAGCTGCGACGAGGCGTCCGCCTTTGGATCCGGCTTCGGGGCCGATATCGAGTACGTGGTCGGCTTCAGCTATGACGTCGAGGTGATGTTCGATCACGATGACGGTGCCGCCTTCATCGACGAGGCGATGTAAAACACGAACGAGTTGGGCGACGTCGTGGGCGTGGAGTCCGATGGTCGGTTCCTCGAGAATGTAGAGAGTGGATTTACCCTTGCGAGTGGTTCGGATTTCCTCACTGGAGGACGTTGCCCTTCGGGTGAGTTGGGTGACGAGCTTGATGCGCTGGGCCTCACCGCCGCTGAGTGTGGGGCTGGGTTGTCCGAGTTTGAGGTAGCCGAGGCCCGTTTCTTGGAGAAGGCCGATGGAGCGACGGATCTTGGGGTGCGAGGCAAAAAACTCCATCGCCTGATCGATCGACATAT
>CAYRTN010000197.1:0-3304 GCA_964427235.1 uncultured Chthoniobacter sp.
TTACTCAAACGATGGAGTTAAGTGACATTGCCAGCCCAGCCACCATCCATCGACGCATCGAAATATTGAAAAAAGCGGGTTTGATTAAAGTCTTTCAGACTGAGCAAAATCAGAAAATCAAGTATTTAGTACCAACCCAAACCAGCATTGATTATTTTGAAAAGCTTGGGAAACTTATGGCCTCAGCCATGCGTCATTAAAGCTTTCCTATTGCAAATTTATAAAGCTTGCAAAACACGATCGGGGGTTAGCGGTAAGGTTCTAAATCGAACGCCCGTAGCATCAAAGACAGCATTGGCCAAAGCAGCGCCAGTAGGACCTTGAGATGCTTCGCCTGCACCTAAAAATGGCTGACCTGGTCGGTCAATTAGCACCATCTCAACGGGCGGTATTTCTGAAAAAGTCAGAATAGGGTAGCTGTTCCAATCGCGTGATAAAACACGGGTATTGTCCATTTGGACCTCTTCTTTGAGGGTCCATGAAAGTGATTGAATCAAGCCCCCTTCAATTTGATTGCTGATGCCATCTGGGTTCACCATGTGCCCACAATCGGCACTGGCCACTGCGCGCAGAACGCGAATTCGACCATTTTGGCGGTTGACTTCAACTTCCAAGGCTACAGCGCAGTAGCCCGCAATGTTTTTGTATTTTGCAAAACCAATGCCGCGTCCTCGGCCGGGCGTTTTGCGCCACTGTGACCATCCAAATTTTTCGGCGGCTTTCACGATGGCATCTCGAGCGCGTTCATCTTTCATAAAGCGCAATCTGTATGCCACTGGGTCTGCACCGCTTGAATGTGCCAGTTCATCTATAAAAGATTCAATGGCAAAAATATTGGCATAAGCACCGAGCCCGCGGGTTGACGAAACTCGGAGCGGCATTTCTGTGATGAAGTGCGTGGTGACGTTGTGACCAGGAAAATCGTACAAAGCAATGGCATTGCGGTCTGCTGCAAAGTTAGGCCCACCGCCATTGACAGGCTTAGGCATGGCAAAGGGCTTTTCAAGGTAGGCCGCAGACAAGAGATTGCCCGGCTGTCCACTGGGCCTTGTGCCATGAGGTGTTGACCACAATGTGTAATCCCAATCGAGCACATTGCCTTGGGCATCCAGACTGGCTTTGGCTTTCATGACCATGGCAGAACCATAAGGCTCCCAAGCATGTTCTTGTTCTCGCGAATATTGCAAGCGAACAGTTTGACCAGGGACTTGAACCGCCAAAAGGGCAGCATCAGCAGCCGCATCATCGGCCATGTTGTGACCATAACAGCCAGATCCCTGCACGTGTTGCATGCGAACTTTTTCTCTGGTCATGCCTAACATTTTGGCAATGGCCTCACCTGTCTGAAAGACAGATTGGCTGTGTGTTTGGACTGTCAACACGCCATCAGCCCCTAAAGTGGCCATGCCGGCTGAGGTGCCGATAGAGGCATGCATGTGATAGGGGCGGTAGTACTGAGCTTCAACAACGCGTGCAATGGGCGTGTTGGCGCTGCTGGAGTTGGCACGAGATTGCTTCTTGGTAGGAATGACCACGTCAGGTTTTGTTTGAAGCAGCCATGCAGGCATGTCCTCAGTCTTCGGTAAGTTTTGGGGTACCTGCCAGTCACACGCAGTTTGCAAGGCTTGCGCAGCCGCATGGGCCTGTGCTTCGCGTTTTGCAATGACCCCTAAAAAACTGCCATTGCGAACCACCTTAACCACGCCTGGCATTTTCTCGACGTTGCTCAAATTGACTGATTTCAGTCTGGCACCATGGTTAGGAGGCCGCACGACCTGCCCAAACAACATGCCTTGGGGCCGTTGTTCTTGCACAAAAATAGCTTCGCCCATGACTTTGGCCTGAATATCAGGCCTTGGGACTGAACGCCCAATATAGCGATGCTCATTCAGGGGTTTAGGTTTAACCAGACCCGTGGCTTCACGGTTGAGTGATTCACCAACCACCAAGTCCCAGTAGCTTGTTTGAGCGCCGTTGTTGGCGCGAATCAAGCCGTTTTGGACTTTCATTTGAAGTGCGGGTTGATTCAACTTGACTTCTGCCAAGCCCAACAAGATAGCTCTCACTTCAGCCGATGCCGCTTGGACAGCCGTTGCGCAATAAGGCATTGAAAGCGAGCCTGCTGTCACGCCCTCATTGGGCACCAAGGCTGTATCGCCGGAGATGATTTGAATTCTGGAAAAATCCACATCCAACTCATCCGCGCAAACTTGGGCGACAGCGGTCAAGATGCCTTGACCCAGCTCTACCTTGCCAATGCGCAATTCCACCATTTGCTTGGCGCTGTCGATGCGAATCCATGCATTGAGTTTCCTGTGAATTTGTAAGTCGCCAGCCAATCTAGGCTTGTCGGGCGCAGGGGCTGACTGAGAATGTACATCCATTAAAGGAATGCCAAAACTCAGAGTGAGAGCCCCAGATGCTTTGAGAAATTGACGGCGTGAAGTTTGCAAATGTGTCATCTCAAACTCCTTGGGCGGCACGGATGACGGCACGCACGATTCTGTTGTGGGCGCCACAGCGACACAGGTTGCCATCTAGCGCAGTTCTGACCTCAGATTCAGTCGGTTTTGGATTGCGGTCCAGCAAGGACTGGGCTTGCATGATCATGCCGGAAGTGCAATACCCACATTGCGCAGCTTGCTCGTGGATAAAAGCTTGTTGCAGTTTGCTAGGCTGGCCATTGTTGGCCAAGCCTGAAAGTGTGGTGACGGATCGACCTTGAACCGAAGACAAGGGGACGACACAACTGCGCAGGGGGTCGCCGTTGACCAAGACAGTACAAGAGCCGCACTGCGCCAAGCCGCAGCCAAATTTGGGGCCATTGACCCCCAAGTCGTTGGCCAAAATGTGCAACAAGGGTTCCGACTGATCGGCATTCGACTGAGTCGGTTTACCATTGAGTTTGAAGCTGATCACAAAGTCTCCTCGGTTTGATTTCAAAATAGCTTAATCAAAATCAATTTCTTCTTCAATAGAATAAATCTCATGCTGCATGCTGTACCCACTTTCGACGATGTTTTGGCAGCGGCTGCACGGCTAGAGGGCGTCGCTCACAAGACCCCTGTGATGCAGTCCAGTTCCTTGAACGAACAATTGCAGGCGACCATCTATGTGAAGTGTGAAAACTTTCAGCGCATGGGTGCTTTTAAGTTCAGGGGCGGCTTCAATGCCTTGGCCAAATTGAATGAAACACAAAGGCGGGCAGGGGTGGTGGCTTATTCTTCGGGCAACCATGCGCAAGCCGTGGCCTTGTCGGCGCGCATTCTTCAAATTCCCGCCACCATCTTCATGCCACATGATG
>CAYRTN010000198.1:0-3304 GCA_964427235.1 uncultured Chthoniobacter sp.
CGGTAACGGGCCCGAGTGGTTGTGGTAAAAGCACGTTGCTCAATATCCTTGGAGGGCTCGACCATCCGACCTCGGGTGAGATTTTCGTTAATGGTGTGCCCCTTCACAACGCAGGCGAGAAGGAACTCACTCACTACCGTCGTCACACGTTGGGTATTGTTTTTCAGTTTTTCAACCTCCTTCCAGCGATGAACGTTCGCGAAAATGTCGAGTTGCCGCTGCTTCTGAGGGGCGACTCGGCAAAATCCGCATCGCCTCGCGTTGCAGAAATGCTCGATCTTGTTGGTCTTTCTCACCGAGCGCCCCATTTTCCTCATCAACTAAGTGGAGGCGAAATGCAGCGCGTCGCCATCGCCCGAGCCATCGCCGGAAGCCCGAAACTCCTGCTCGCAGATGAACCCACAGGGAATCTCGACTCCGCGAATGCCGACATTGTTTGCGAAACCCTCTCAAAGATTGCTTCCCAAAAAATTGCCACGCTGATTATTGTTACGCACAGCGAATCGGTTGCTTCCCTCGCAACCTCCCGCATACAAATCCTCGATGGAAAAATCCTCTCATAACTCGACAGGCGTTCTTCAAGCCGATGACCCACGGTTATCGGAGTTCAGTCTCTTTTCCGGTCTTGATCAGCAAGAGTTGGCGACTCTCCTTAAGCTCACTGATACTGTTCACGTGCTGGCGGGTGAGAAAATTATTTCCTGTGGCGATCCCGGACATTGCCTTTATCTCATCATTAGCGGAAGTGCTGTGGTGACGGCGAAGCCCCCAGACGAAAATGTCGAGCTCGCCCGCTTGAGTGCCGGCGACTTTATGGGAGAAATTGCGCTCGTGGATGACGGCCCCCGCTCGGCGGACGTGACCGCCTTGGAGCCATGCACGCTTTTGCGGATTACCCGCGTCACCATCGGTGTTCTTGCGGGTTTGAAGCCATCCGCATCCGTTCAAATCTTGAGCGCCCTCGGCAGCGAACTCGTCAAACGTCTTCGAATATCTAATCTCAAATACATTGACCTCCTCCACCGCACTAAGGGCGAGGTCCAAGCCTAAATTATCTCATTCGTATCGTGGAAAAACAACGCACACTAGCATCCTCAGCCAGCCTCACCGGCAGCGCCCTTCATACCGGCGAAAATGTGACTCTTACCATCCTGCCCGCGCCGGTAGGCCATGGTTTTAAATTTCAGCGAGTCGATCTCCCTGATGAACCTGTGGTGGATGCCGCCGCCTGCAATGTTAAGACGGTCGAGCGCGCCACCACTCTTGTTCAAGGGGCGGTGAAAATCCACACCGTAGAGCATGTTCTTTCCGCTCTCACTGGCATGGGAGTGGATAATGCCCTCATTCAGATGGACGCCAATGAGCCTCCGATCGGCGATGGCAGTGCCTCTGCTTACATATCGCTCATCAAACAGGCAGGCATCGTCACCCAAGATGCGGATCGCCGCTACCTTCAGATCACGGAGCCAATCACAGTCGAGTCTAATGGTTCCGTGCTCGTCATTCTCCCCGATACCAAGTTCCGTGTTTCTTGCACGCAGGCCGGACCCGAAGGCCGATTCACTCAATTTCTCTCCGCCGAGATCACGGCCGATTTTTACGAAAAAGAAATCGCTCCCGCTCGCACCTTTGTTTTTTACGAGGATGTGAAGCATCTCATGGATAAAGGTCTCATCAAAGGTGGCAGCCTGGAAAATGCCATCGTCGCACGAGGTGATAGCGTTCTTAGTAAGGAACCTCTCCGCTTCACCGATGAATTTGTGCGCCATAAGATCCTTGATATCGTTGGCGATCTTTCGCTTTGCGGGCGCTTTTTGAAGGGACATGTGATCGCCATCAAGCCCGGTCACGGAATCAATACCGAAGCCGCTAAGGTATTAGCGGAGCGTTGTAAATCTCTCGTTGTCCCAACCGTCATGTCGGCACCTGCTAATGATGGCGGATTAGACATCATGGGCGTCATGCAGACACTCCCACATCGCTATCCATTTCTCATGGTCGATCGCATCATTAATTTCGAAGGCGAGTTAAAGGCCACTGGGGTCAAAGCCGTTTCGATCAACGAACCTTATTTTCAAGGTCACTTCCCTGGCCACCCCGTCATGCCGGGTGTTCTTCAACTCGAAGCCATGGCTCAAGTTTCCAGTATCGTCATGATGAGGAAAACCGAGAATGCTGGCAAAATCGGTTATTTTATGAGCGCCGATGAAGTGAAGTTCCGCAAGCCCGTCATGCCAGGCGACACACTCTTTATCGAGTGCGAGCTCACCAGCGCAAAAAAACGCCTTGGCAAGGCCTCTTGCCGATGTCTCGTCAACGGCGAAGTTGTTTCTGAGGCGATCCTTCTATTCGGACTTGTTGATAGATGACACGTATTCACTCCAGCTCTGTCGTTGATCCCAGCGCTGTCGTTCATCCCGATGCGGAGATCGGTCCCTTCTGTCATGTCGGTCCCTTAGTCGAGATTGGCAGTGGCACGCGTCTGATCAGTCATATATCCATCGCTGGCCCCACGCGCATCGGACAAGGGAATGTTTTTTATCCTCACTCCTCGATCGGGCAACGTTCTCAGGATTTGAAATACACTGCCGAGCCGACCTATCTCGAGATTGGCGACCACAATTCTTTTCGTGAGTTTTGTACGGTCAACAGAGGCACACTTCCAGGCACGAAGACCGTCATCGGTTCTCATGGCAACTTCCTCGCCTACTCGCATATCGCCCATGATTGCACCGTCGGCGATCACGTTATTTTTTCAAACAACGGAACTATTGCAGGCCATGTGACGGTAGAAGATCATGCCATCATTGGCGGGCTCTCCGGCGTTCATCAATTTTGCCGAATCGGGCGCAATTCGATTATCGGGGGTTGTACCAAGATAGTTCAGGACGTCCCGCCATTCATGATAGCAGATGGAAATCCGGCCGAAGTGCGAGGCATCAATCAAGTTGGTCTGGAGCGCCATGGTTTTTCTGCAGACTCGACCCGAGCCCTTCGCGAGGCCTACCGCCTGCTTTACCGTTCGAATCTAAACGTGAAACAAGCGTGCGAGAAAATCGCCCTTGATCACAGCGGGCCTGACGTCATTCAGGTCCTCCTAGACTTCATTGCGGCAAGTCAGCGCGGAATCATCCGCTAGTTCAAGTCATCTTCGTCTCTTTATGTCTACCGTTCACGCCTACGCTGCCACATCACCGAGTTCGCCACTCACGCCTTTCACATACGAGTTGCCGCCCATCGATGCCGAGCATGTCGATATCCGCGTCGAGTATTGCGGTATTTGCCATTCGGATCTGAGCATGCT
>CAYRTN010000199.1:0-3229 GCA_964427235.1 uncultured Chthoniobacter sp.
GGGCATAGGCGATTTCCTCACGGGTCTTCCCCACCCCAGCGAACGTGCAACGGTCCGCACGCCCGCCTGCCTTCAAAACGCGGAACAACTCGCCGCCGGAAACGATATCAAAGCCGGATCCGATTTTTGCGAGCAGGTTGAGTACGGCAATATTCGAATTGGCCTTCACCGCGTAGCAGACCAAATGGTCCAGCGGAGCCAAGGCTTGGTCGAGCCGGCGGTAGTTCTCCCGAATCGTCCCCGCAGAATAAACATAAGCGGGCGTGCCGAACTCCTCGGCGATCTGGTTCAGCTCAATCCCCTCGCAACGCAAGGAGCCATCAACATAGGAAAAGGAATGCACCGCGTGAAAATGGGTATCTTTTCGTCTCATGTCAACTTGCAGAAAAATTCCCGCCATTCCTTTTTCTCCTAATCTTGCCGCTGGTGAGACCTGATGCCGTTCCGGTTTTTCAAACTGGTCAACTCGGGCGAGGGTTGCTAAGATTTTCTCATGGCTAGAAATGTTTTGGGAGGCGAATTGGAGCCCTGCTGTTACTCACCGCTAACGGGATTTTTTCGGGATGGGTTTTGTCATACAGGGCATGGTGACGTTGGGATTCATACCGTATGCGCGGTCATGACGGCGGAGTTTCTTGAGTTTTCTTTCTTGCGAGGAAACGACCTCATCACCCCGCGCCCAGAATATCAATTTCCCGGACTCAAACCCGGCGACCGTTGGTGCATTTGCGCCAGTCGATGGAAGGAAGCTTCCGATGCCGGTGTGGCTCCTCAGGTCGAGCTCAAATCCACCCACGCCTCGACTCTCGAATTTGCTACTATCGAAGAGCTAAAAGCCTCTAACTAGGATTTGCGCGATCAACGTGGCGCGCTTCGCGCGTTATTGCGATCGGCAACATAGAGATTTTCTCCCCTCTGCTTAAGGACAAAGGTATTGTTGTCTCCGTAGCGTGCCCAAGGCCCAGGTGGCACATCCCTGGCGTCCACAAACTTCCAATCGCACACATCCTTACCACCCATACCGAGATAGTCACGCACAGCCGGCGAAACATCAAGGCCCGCGCCCTGGTTCAGATTTGGCCTAGGACGATCGTCTCCAAAGACATATTGATAGTGATCCGTACGAAAAGGCCCGCAATCCTCCCATTGAGCATAAGCAACGTGTCCTCCATGTCGAATAGCCACCCAACGCCCCTTGCAAACGGATTTCCCCACTTTTTCAAAGGCCTCACGAAACCATGGGATCGCCTTCCTGGACTCCGGCTTAGTCGTACCATGAGTCACATCATTGTAAGGAAGAGCTATATAAAATGGATTTTGCCGCGGAATGAAGTTCTTGGCTATTCCATTCCTACGCGCACCTGGATCAGGGTCATCGAACCCCCCAAAGCTTCTATGCCACTGCGGATCCCATGAGCTTTTGGTATTGGGAACAGGGTTATTGCGCGTGGGTCGTTCCCCAACCCAGAAGACTGTGGTGACGATATTGAGCTTCCACTTGTAGCGACTGGAAACGGGGGCGGCCGTACTAGAAACAACCGGTGGCTCGATTTTCAAAATGGCTTTGTCTCGAAGGGCGAGAGCCATTTTTTCAAAATCCGAAGAGACAGCTGCGAAGGCGGACGCCTGCACAAAAGCA
Source organism: uncultured Chthoniobacter sp. (assembly GCA_964427235.1). Lineage (GTDB taxonomy): Bacteria > Verrucomicrobiota > Verrucomicrobiia > Chthoniobacterales > Terrimicrobiaceae > UBA967. Next base: position 1,640 of record CAYRTN010000199.1, read on the forward strand.
AAAACGGCTAGAATGAGGAGGATTCTTAAATAGGCCATTACTTGTAACTCAGAATTATGCCCCATCAATTGGGTGCCTGCAAATGAAAAGTCCATCCACACCCAAGCTTGGGATACTGGGTTTTTCTGTTCTAGAATGTGCGTGCCATGCCTCGCGGGGTTGATTTTAATCCCTCCCACATGTCTCGCATATTACCATGGCTTTTGTCGGTGCTGAGCGGCGTGCTGCTCGGTTTGTGCTTTCCGCCTTGGGGCTGGGGAGATCTTTGCTGGGTTGCTCTCGTGCCGTTGATTTGGGCGATTTGGTTTACACGGCCGGCTGATCGCTCGAACTGGCGCCGCGTCGCAGGGTTGGGCTATGTGTGCGGTCTGGTGTTTTTTGCGATTTCCGCCTCTTGGCTCACCACGCTCACTTGGCCGGGAACGATTCTCCTCGTGCTTTACTTTGCCGTCTATCTATCCGGCTGGGCCGTTATCGTCAGCACTTTGGTCGAATCTCTCAGCGGAAAGGATAACGAAGCCTGGCTCGGCTCGCTCCACAATCTGCGCGTCTGCATCCTTGGAGCGGCGGCATGGGTCGCGATGGAATGGCTTCGCGGGATCATCTTCCCCGCTTTTGGGTGGAACGGACTCGGCATTGCCCAACACAAAAATATCCCGCTCATTCAGATCGCTGACATCACCGGCGTCGGCGGAATTTCCTTTTTGGTGGCGATGACGAATCTCATGCTCACCGCCACAATCAAGCGGTTGGCGATGGAGATCGGTCGCGGCGCGCGCCGTCCCCACTACGATTTTGCGATCACGCTTGCCCTCGTTGCCCTCGCTTGGATCTACGGACTGCGTTCAATATTCCAACCCGCTCCAGAAAGCACAGAAATGACCTTCGCTGCCATACAGGCGAACATCTCCCAAGAAATCAGGAATAATCCCGACCGCGAATTCGATGTGCTTGAGATTTATAAAAACCAAACTCTCTCCGCGATCGCCATGCAGCCAGATCTCATCCTCTGGCCGGAATCCTCGACGCCGAACCCTCTACTCGGTCATCAAATGACGTGGGATATGGTTCGCGGTCTCGCCCAAGAGCACAAAGGCGACCTCCTTCTCGGCACCGTGCATTGGGGCAAGGAGGGCGACTTTAATTCCATTGCCCTTCTCACCGGGCATGGATCCGAAGCCCAACTCTATCACAAAATCCACCTCGTCCCCTTTGGCGAATACGTCCCCCTGCGCGAAGAATTTCCTCTCCTCTCCAAGATTGTGGGCGATCTGGTACCGTCGGATTTCGATCCCGGCACCGAATACAAAATCCTCAATATGCAAGCCAAGCCAGTGAAACTCGGGCCACTCGTTTGTTTTGAAGACACTCTTGGCGATCTCGCCCGCCACTTCGCACTCAAGGGCGCTCAGCTTTTTGTTGTGGTGACCAATGATGGATGGTTCCTCAAAAGCGCCGGATCCTCCCAACACTTGCAAAATGCCGTTTTCCGATGTGCCGAGACGAAGCTTCCCATGCTGCGCGCTGCAAATACGGGGGTCACCTGCGCCATCGACCGCCATGGAGTGGTTCGCGAAAATCTTCGCGATG
>CAYRTN010000200.1:0-3214 GCA_964427235.1 uncultured Chthoniobacter sp.
CTATAGCTGCCATCATCTACGACTTCAAAACCGACCACGGCAGTGCCGCTGAAATCGAAGAACGCTACGCTGGCCAAATGGATGTTTACCGTAAGGCGATCTGCCATTTGCTGTTGCTCTCGACCGATCGCGTAAAATCTCAAATACTTTGCTTAAGATGAACTAACGGATCATCCCAAACGACTAGAATTATCGGAAAGAGAAAATTTCTAGCAATTCTGGTTTGCGGAACAACCGTTCTTTGTTGTCCGTCTGTTTCGCAGGACGAATACATCGGCCACCCTCCCGCTTTGGGATTTTTTTGCCTGTCGCAGTTGTTGCGACTTCGGGTGTGTATAATACTATTGTAACGCATTTAAAAAACCTTCACTAGAAAACCCTTTTTTATGTCCGACCAAGATACTGACGATATTCCATCATCCGATAGCGATGAGGCCTTGGAATGGTTGATTGAGCACTGTGAATCTAAGAATTTAAAATTCACAGTTTGCCGCGAGAACAAGCGGATTAACTTTAAGCTCAACCGTCCGCATACCTACTACGATATCAGCCTACGCCTCACGAATGACGATGAGATACTTCATATTGATATCGTGTATCCGTTTCTTGCAAACGATGAGAAAATGCGCCCCGCACTTATCGAGTTTTTTACGCGGGCGAATTATGGCCTCGTCTTAGGGGGATTCCAGATCGATCACCGTGACGGGGAGACTTTCTACCACATGGGGTATCTTATTCCCGATGGTGGGCTCACAGATGAGGGCGTCACCCGGATGGTTTCCAACGCGATTGCGATTTGTGACCGCTATTTTTCTGGCGCCATGCGCACTCTCTTCGCTGGTGAAACTCCCCAGGATGCCATCTACCTTTGTGAATTAGACTACCAGACAACGGATGATGAAGAAGTGACCAAAACACCTCCTTCCGAAATTCAAAATGCAGCCCCTCAGCAACTCAAGGATAGGGAGCAATCGGATATTTCGGAATCCGATGAACTTTTAATCGCGCGATGCTTGCAGCTCATTGCCGTAGAAAAACGTGCCGCCAGATCCTTGCTGCAACGACGATTGAAGCTCGGCTACACACGTGCCGTGAGAGTGATGGAGATCCTTGAGCAACGTGGCATCGTAGGACCCAAGAATGGAGATAACGACCAAGAGATCCTTGTCGATTTAACCGCTTTCTTACCCGAAGAGAATCCGAAGGCCAAAAAAACTCCTAAAAAATCCAGCAAGAAAAAGAATTCTCCTTAAGAAATCTCAACCTACAAACACCCTATGGCCGACTCGACTATTACCTGTCCAAACTGCAAAAGCGACATCCCCCTTGGCGAAGCCGTCGCACACCGACTTCGGGAGGAACTCGCTGCGGATTTTGAAAAAGAGCGTCAGCGACTCACCCAAGCGATCTCTGAGCGGGAAGCCAAAATTGCCAGTGAGCGCAAGGCCATTGAAGAGCGTTCCCGTGCCGTTGCTGACGAGATCTCACGGGGATTGGATGTCGAGCGAGCGAAGCTTCGTGATGCAGCACTACGTGAGGCCGCTGAGCAATCTGCTCTTGCGATGAAGGATCTTCAGGCACAACTCGAGTCCCAACAAAAGCGCCTCGCCGAAGCTCAAGGTGCCGAATTGGAGCTTCGCATAAAACAGCGAGAACTCGCCGAAGCCAGGGATGCCATGGAGCTCAATATGGCCCGCAAGTTGGACGAAGAGCGCCAGCGCATCTCCGAAGAAGCCCGAGTGAAAGCAGCGGAAGCTGAGCAACTCAAGATCGCCGACAAGGACAACAAGATTCGCGATCTTCAAGAGCAGATCGGCGCCCTCCAGAAGCGTGCCGAGCAAGGCTCCATGCAGTCCCAAGGTGAAACTCTCGAGATCGCCTTAGAAAACACCCTCCGAACCGCATTTCCCTTCGACGAAATTATTGAAGTCAAGAAAGGCCAACGCGGAGCCGATATCATTCATCGTGTCCGCACAAATACCGGTGTCGACTGCGGCACCATCCTCTGGGAAGCCAAGCGTGCTGCCAATTGGTCAGCAGACTGGCCCACGAAGCTTAAGGATGACCAGCGCGAAGCCAAGGCCGACCTAGCCGTCATTGTCACCACATGCCCGCCTGCTGGACTACGTGGCATCGGGCAGGTCGATGGCATATGGGCCTGCGAGACGCCATTTGCGATCGCCATCGCCACAGCACTTCGCCAAGGCTTAGTTGCCACAGCCAACCTTCGACTTCAGCAGACGAACAGCGCAGATAAAATGGCCATGCTTTATGAGCATCTGTGCAGTGTTCCTTTTCGGCAAAATATTGAAGCCATTGTGGAGTCATTCAAAGGTCTCAAAGATCAGCTCGACGCCGAGAAACGGGCCTTTGCTAAGCAATGGAAGGAACGCGAATTCCAACTCGAGAAAGCCATCACCCATACCGCTGCCCTCTACGGCGGCATCCAAGGCATAGCCGGTCGAGAAGCCCTCCCAGAAATCCGCTCTCTCGCTCTGCCCATGTAATTGAAAGGACCAATGGCAGTTGCGTGTGAATTTATTGATGTGATTGTGCCGATTGAGCGGATCGATGCGGTTTACCCTGGAGGATTTGCGGCATTTAAGTCGCAGAATGCGGATCTATTCCGTGGTCGGTTTTGGCATGACAGTCACCTTTTTCGTGATGGCGTAATGAGTCCACAGGATGTCAGTTGCGTGGTGGATTTTTGGGAGGGGTATGGTCTTACTCCATTTGGAAAAACAGCTGATGGAGTCACATTCTGGAAAGATATGTGCGCTGTCGAGGCCATGATGATCGGGGGAGCAACCTTGCCATGCGATTGGATTGAGGTCTGCAGTCAGGAAAGATGCGCATGGAAGCGCGGTTCCGATAAAGGCGAAATTATAGGCAGGTGGAATCAGAATAAATTGGATTCAAAAGCCTAAAAAATTTCGAAATCGCAGATTTTAAGATCCCCAATTTGATTTTCCCAATAAACTGCATCACAAAAATGCTCTCTCTGCCTACGTTTCCATCCCGCCACTGCATCACGCCGTAGTCGCGAAGCGCGAAGGCGGATGCATCACACCGTAGTCGCGAAGCGCGAAGGCGGATCTCCTTTCGCCTTCCCACCTTTCACTTCCTACCTTTATGTCCTCCCACGACCTTATGATTTCACGAACCAAGATTGATTTTGATGTCGATTTGATCGGCACCTGCGGCACATCTGCGC
>CAYRTN010000201.1:0-3190 GCA_964427235.1 uncultured Chthoniobacter sp.
CCACTCATCCCTCGTACCCCCCGTGCAATAACACAGATGTTTTCGGCTTCACGTCCACCAACGTCCCAGCCGGATCCTTCCCCACCACCACCGGCTCGTTCGCCCTATAAAACGCATTGTTCCTCACAGCCACATTCACCACCACCCCCTCGATATCCACCCGCAATATCCTCGGGTTCTGTGGCTGTCTCCCAGGCGCCGTCTTTCCCCTCTTCGGCCACTCAGGTAATTCCATCTGTTTCGTTTCAGTTTTACTCTCTTGCTTTTGGTTCGTGTTTTTCATAAAATTTTTCGGGGGCTGGACGAGTGGGGGTGAAAATCGTGGGGCCAGAAACCGACCCCCCTCCCCCCCTCTTTGACCCATAACTTCTCATAACACCCATTATACATAATTCTCGGCTGTTGTGTTGCAATCACTTACGAATTCACCTCAGTAATATCGCCCTTTTTAGTGCCCTTATTGAGACTGGAAGGTAGTGCCGGACGAGAGTTTGCCGAAGGGACCTGCTCACCGTTACTGGTTCCCTCGGGGGTATCGATGGTGTACTCGGCGTCAACGTCATCGAGCTTCTTGGGGATGGAGTTGATGAGTTCTTCGTAGCTGAGGCCGTTGATTTTGTGTTCGATGTTGATGGTGAGTTGGGATCCGCCTTCGGAGTCGCGGACTTTGTCTTGTGCGGTGCCGGCGATGAAGTTGAGCTCGGCAGCTTTCATCTTGTCTACCTGATCAGGGTCGTTGAGCTTGTCTCGGATGGCATCGACTGCGAGTCGTCTGACGTCGCGCCAAGCGTTGCTAGCGACTTGGGATTCTTTGTCTTTGGTGTCGGGGTGGTTGGCGATGATGCGAGCGATGAGGGGTGCACGGACGCCGATGCGGGATTGGATGGTGCGGTGGGTCATGCCCATGAGGTAGAATTCTGCGACGATATCGCACAGGGCGCGGAAGTTGGTAGACATGCCGTCCCAATTAACGTCGTCTTCGCATTCTTTGGCCTGTTTTAGGGCATTTTCAAACCGACTAGGGCGTTTACCCTCCTTGGTCAGTGTAGCGTCTGCTTGACGCTGTAGCTTCCATTCTACGGCTTCCTCGTAGTTGACTGGGCAACCGGCACGGAACCATTGGACGGCTGTCTGTTGGCGAACCTTGAAGCGGGTCGCGAGTTTGACGGAGATGGAGTGTTCGGTTTCGGGTTTGGCTGTGCGTTGGGGTTTCATGGTTTGGATCTCCAGTTGGATGCTTCGACTACGAGGCGTCGGGCCTCTTCGAGGGAGTGGAAGTAGATTTCTTGTTCGCCGATATCGCGGGTGTATTCTGGGGGCTCGACGTGAGCGATGGCCCATCGGAGGGATTCGGCGAGATCGGTAGCGAGTCGGCAGGTGTGCCGGATGCCTGGGTGGTCTTGCCATTCCTTGGCGCAGGACGGGCATCCGATGTTGGGGTCGATGGAGTAAGGTTTTGTCATGGGTTAGCGTATCTCGAAGCGGGAGATATCTCCGCGCATGGTGACTGGGATGGCTCGGTCTCGTTCTCCGTCTCGGTTTTTGGCGATGTGGACAGCGGATCCGTCTTCGGACTTACGGATGAGCCAGACGTGGTCGGAGTGGTGGCCGATGGCGCGAGACTCGCGGAGACGGCCCTCTTCGTTGAGTTGGGATGCTGTGGCTAGGGCGAGGTTGAGTTGGAGGGCGATAGCTTTGAGGCGCCGTGTGATTTCGGAGACGTGTTGTTCTCTGGTCTCGTTGGAGTTCATGTTGCGGAGGTGGACGAGCTGGATGTAATCGACGACGACGAGGTCGGCCCTGCCTTGGCTCGCGAACTCACGGATAGCGGACTCGATGCTGTCGATATCGGAGTAGCCCGACTCGACTTGGACGTTCATGCGAGAGATGTCTGAGGTGGCGGCGTTGAATCGGTGGAGTTCCTGGGCGTTGGGGTCTTGCTTGATTCGCTTGATAGGGAATCCGGCGAGGTTGGAGATGAATCGGGCGATGACCTTCTTGGCCGGCATCTCGAGGCTGAAGATTAAGACGTGCTTGCCGGCACGCATGGCCTCGAGGGCGATCTGGAGGAGGAGGATCGTTTTACCGCCGGAGGTTTCGGCAGCGATGGTCATCAGTTCGCCAGGCTTGACTCCACCGGAAGCGATTTCGTCTAGGGCGTAGATTCCGGTGCCGTAGGACACGGTGGGTACTTTGTCCTCGAGTTCGGAGACGAGATCGTTGATGTGGTCCTTGGTGGATTTGCGGGGTTTGTCGAGTTGGGCAGCGCACTCGGAGAGGGCAAGGCTGACGGATCCGATGTCGCCGGTCTCATCTCGGAAGGACTCTTGAGCCTCGGCGAGGATCTGGGAGGCGTGGCGGTATCGAGCGGAGTCTACGAGGTAGGCTCGGTGCCAACGGGTCGTCTCGGGGTCGGATGGCGTATTGGTGATGTATTCGGCGAGGCTGCCTACGGATTCAAGGAGGCCGGTGCGCTCGAGCTCGGCTTGGACTGCGAAGAAGTCGTTCTTTCCTGACCCGCTTTCGTGGCACTTCTTAGCGGCAGCGAGGATGGTTCGGTGCTTGGGGATGAAAAACAAATCTTCTGGCCAGCTCATGGCTTCGAGGTTTTGGTTGTTTGCCAGGATAGCTGAGATGGCAGCCTTCTCGGAGGATTCGTTAAATGGGACGGCTTTTTGCATCGGCTGGGGTTGGTCAGAGTCTGGCCATCTGGTTGCGAGATTGGTTCTCATTTTTGGTTAGAGGCAGGTTCTGAATGTGGGGGTCGTAGACCCCTTTATATTCTCTTCTCTAGGTGACGGTGAGACCGTCACGCGTTGCGTCACGGAAGCGTCACTCTTAGCGTCACGGTACTTGACATTCCTCTTAGCACTTAAAGCTCTCTCCTTTGCTGTCTTACCATTATGCCTCTCAAACTTTGACAGCGTAATTGACTTACCTGAGCGTAGAATCCAGCCCACGTTTACCATGGCCTCAATGAACCCCTCGACGCCAACCTCGCGATTTAGCAACGCTGAGACCGTCACGGAAGCGTCACCATTTTTGGTGTGTCCGTCGAACCATCTCCAGACCCGCATGAGCTTCCCGACGACCGCATCGGGGTCCAGATTTAGCGTTGCCGCTATGTCGTGGACCTCCTGCTTGTCGGGGGTCGTTGTTTCAAATTTAATCCAATCTCCTGCCATATTAT
>CAYRTN010000202.1:0-3189 GCA_964427235.1 uncultured Chthoniobacter sp.
CAACGTGCTTTGATTACTCCTATGCAGCTGGATTTTGACTTGAAAGGCGGTCCACCACCCAAGGCGAGGGAAATTCCAAAACCTCAAGAACCGGTTATTCTGACTGTAGGCGCTCTAACCCGCAAGGTGCGCGGTCTTTTGGAATCCGGCATCGGCGACATTTGGGTCGAGGGCGAAATCTCCAATCTTCGCCGCCAGTCATCAGGTCACGTTTACTTTACACTGAAAGACGAGTCCTCCCAACTCGCCTGCGTTCTTTTTGCGGGTCAAACCGCTCAGCTTCGGGGGATGAAATTTGCGGATGGTGTGCAGGTGCAACTATTCGGTCAGATTACCGTTTACGAGGCCCGGGGGAGCTATCAGATGATCGTTCGCCGCGTGCAGGAATGTGGTGTCGGAGCTTTGCAGGCGAAATTTGAAGAACTCAAACGCCGCCTGGACGCAGAGGGCCTCTTCCGCGCGGACCGCAAACGCGCTCTGCCCAAGTTCCCTAATCGCATCGGCGTGGTGACCTCCCCTACTGGCGCGGCCATACAAGATTTCCTCAACGTCCTTCACCGCCGTCAACGTGGCATCAGCGTTGTCATTTATCCCGTCAGGGTCCAAGGCAAGGGAGCTGCCGCTGAGATCGCTGCAGCGGTTCGAGCCTTTGGCGATCCCTCATCCATGAACATCGAGCCCGTGGATGTGATCGTGGTGACACGCGGGGGCGGAAGCCTTGAGGATCTTTGGGAGTTCAACGAAGAGGCGGTTGCCCGCGCGATTGCGGAGAGCCCAGTCCCGGTCGTTAGCGCGGTTGGGCATGAAATCGACTTTACGATTGCTGACTTCGCTGCTGACCTTCGAGCACCCACACCGAGTGCGGCAGCGGAAATTCTCTCGGCCGATTCCGCTGATCTTCTTACCAGACTCGACCACCTCGCCGCACGCCTACGTCGTCCGGTTGAAAATAAAATCGATGCCCTTCGCTCGTTTCTGAACTCCGTTTTCCGAACCGCCCTTTTCCAGGAACCGGCCCGCGTCTTGAGGGAGCACCAGCAAAACCTCGACCGCCTCGCCGAAGACATGCAGTCCAGCATCCTTTCCCAACTTCAGACTAGCCGGTTCCAGCTGGAGCGAAACTCCCGCACCATCGCCTCGCATAGTCCGGAGCGAAGGATGACGGAGATGCTCCATTCCCTGACTCTTCGCAACGAAGCGATGGAAAGACTGTGCCGGAACCGCTTGAGAGAACACCTCTCCCGCTTAGAAAAAAGCCAAGCCGTTCTCGAAGCCCTCAACCCCTCGGCCGCTTTGGCCCGCGGTTACACACTCACTCTCGATGAATCCGGCCACGTGATCCGCTCGGCCACCGACACCAGCCAAGGTCAATGTCTCACCACCCGATTCCATGATGGAGCGGTGAAGTCCCGAGTCGAAACCGCAGAAAGCCCCGCGCCTCGCCAACCGGCTTGATATTACTCGTTTTTTTGTAAAAATCGCATTCACCCGTGAGCATTCTGTCACCCAATCCGACCCGTGTCTTAATTCTCACCGCGAGTATGGGGGAGGGTCACAACACCGCCGCAAAAAATATTCGCAATGCGATCCTTACCCAGTTCGGCTCAAATGCGGAGGTGCTTGTCGTGGATCCCTACACGCGCACCAATCCTGTCGTTAACAGCCTCATGCAGCAGGGCTACTCCCTTGCGATCAATAATTATCCCCGCGTGTGGAAGCTGGTTTTTGAGATGCTCAGCAAGCCTGGGATGATCGAGGGAATGGGCCCACTGCTCACCCAACTCATCAACGCCGTCCATGGTTTAGTGCACGAGTTTAAGCCCCACGTCATTGCTTCCACCTACCCGGTCTTCGGTTACATCTTGGCAAAAATCAGGAAAACCGATCCCTCGGTGAACGCTCCATTTTTTACGGTGATCACCGATTCCACGATCATCAATTCCGCTTGGTATCGCTACCCCTCTGATGGAGCCATCGTCGCTGACGATCCCTCCGCTTCAGTGCTCATTAATGATGGAGTGAGGAAGGATAAAGTTCACACCTTGGGATTTCCGGTCGGCATCGAGTTTGAAGATTTTATTCCGACGCCACCGCCGCATGATGGGATATGGAAGTTGTTATTTTTTCCGGGCGGCACCCCCCGACGCGCAATGGAAACGCTTCACCATTTATCCACGTTGCCTAACGCGAAGATCACGATCGTTACTGGTCGTCGCCAAGCCATTCACGATATCATCTCTCGTGCAGGCGTTCACCAGCGCTGCAATCTCATCGGTTGGACAGATAAGATGCCAGAGTTGATGGGTTCCCACCATATTTTCATCGGCAAGGCTGGCGGAGCGACGGTCCAAGAAGCCATCGCCGCTCAGATTCCATTTGTCGTCAGTCATGTCGTACCTGGTCAGGAAGAGGGAAATATCGCACTCATCCAACAGACCGGCATCGGAACACTCGCGGCAGCGAACCCCGATCACGTTCTTCATGTCATCAAGGGAGCGATGGCTAACGAAGGAGCGCTGTGGAGAACTTGGCGCAAAAATCTTGTTCATCTCCAAAAACCTTCCGCGTCCCAGAGAATTGCCAAGTTTCTCATGGAACACGCGATGAATTAGATTTTCGGTCGATCCTCTAGAAACCTTTACTGCGATGGATTGCTCGAAATCGAAGTGAATCCAAGCAGCCGGATCTCTGAAAAACTCATACCGACGGAATACAATTCCTGCCCCTTACCGTCCTTCTCTCCAAGCGCCGCATACTTACTTGGATCCGTAGTGACCACCCAAGTGCTATCTTTTTTTAACTGAAACGCGAAGACCGGCACATATTCTGGCTTAGGCCACGGAGAGAACACGTGGGAGCGACTCAAATCCGATGCCAGGGTGGCCTCTCTTGGAATCACGCCAGATTCGATACATTTCTCAAAATTGCGAGTTTCCGAAGAAATCGATGGAACTACCATTTCGCCCCCAGATGTCTTATCCGCCCAGTCTGGACATTGTTTTTTCAAAGCTTCAAAAGCTCCGAAAGCCATATAATAGCGCCACCACACGCCATGCCCTGAAATCACTCCCAAACGCGGAATAACGACCGTGACTATGTAATTGCGCGTTTCTTTCCCCCCCGCCTGACCAAAGCGAATGAGTGTTTTATCCCTCGGCAAAAGCGCCGAATTCATCCCCGTTGTTGGAA
>CAYRTN010000203.1:0-3166 GCA_964427235.1 uncultured Chthoniobacter sp.
ATTTCGTGCTGAAGCGGCGGTTCCAAAGTGGATGGAGCGGCATCTTTTCTCCGCTGGCATTTTGGCATTTGAGATCCTTCGGAACAACCGTGAAAGCGCATCGCACGCCGGTGAATCCCCCGTTTTTGGAAAAACTACGGAACTCGATTGCGCAGCGTCTCGCGCCGGGAATTTCATAAATCGAACGGGGAATCTCGGGATCACGGATGTAGGCCTCGTAGGCAGCATCGAAGAGGATCACCGCGTCATTCGCGAGGGCGTATTCGACCCAAGCAGTCAACTGCGCCCGTGTGGCCGTGGCTCCCGTCGGATTATTCGGATAGCAGAGATAAATGAGGTCGACTTTTTCGGATGGAATGGCAGGAACAAATCCATTGTTCGCATCGCACGGAAGATACACGAGGCCGCTGTAAAGCCCGCTTTCATCGGCTTCACCGGTGTGACCAGCCATGACGTTCGTATCCACATAGACGGGATAAACCGGATCCATGACCCCGATGCGGTTGTTCGCGCCGAAGATATCAAGGATGTTGCCGCAATCGCATTTCGAGCCGTCCGAGACAAAAATCTCGTCATCGGCAATATCCATTCCCCGTGCCCGGTAGTCCTGACCCGCGATGGCCTGACGCAGAAATTCATAGCCTTGTTCCGGCCCATACCCTCGGAAGCTCGTGCGCTCCCCGAGCTCATCCACCGCCTTGTGCATCGCCTCGCGCACTGCGGCGGGGAGAGGCTCTGTCACGTCGCCGATCCCACATCGGATCAAACGCGCTGCACCGTCCGGATTCGAATCCGTATAGGCTTTGACGCGACGATTGATTTCGGGAAACAAGTAGCCGGCTTTGAGTTTAAGATAGTTGGAGTTGAGAAAGGCCATGGTGCAGAAGTGAGCGAAACAAGAGCGCCCAGCGGAAGGCCGCCGGGCGTCAAGGAATTCAATTTATGAGATTAAGCGAGAGCCGCCGCGTAGTTTTTTTCAACAGCAGCCCAGTTGATGGTATTCCACCAGCTCTTGAGATAATCCGCACGGCGGTTTTGGTAGTTCAAGTAGTAGGCGTGTTCCCAGACATCGCAGCCTAGGAGTGGCGTGCCAGGGCATTCAGCAATCCCGGCCATGAGAGGATTGTCCTGATTCGGCGTCGAGCAAATGCAAAGGGATTTGTCGGATTTCAAGCAAAGCCAAGCCCAACCGCTACCGAAACGACCGAGTCCAGCCGCTTCAAATTTGGCTTTGAACTCGTCAAAGCTGCCGAAGGTCTTGGTAATAGCTTCTGCGAGCGCACCGGAAGGCTGACCGCCTGCCGAAGGGGCCATGAGATTCCAGAAAAAGGTGTGGTTCCAGTGTCCACCGCCATTATTGCGAACAGCGCCACGGATCGCTTCGGGAAGCGCGGAGATGTTGCTGATGAGTTCCTCGATGGATTTTGAAGCCAACTCAGGAGTACTTTCGAGGGCTTTGTTCAAATTCGCAACATAAGTGGCGTGGTGCTTACCATGGTGGATTTCCATGGTTCGGGCATCGATGTTGGGCTCGAGCGCAGTGGCGGCGTAGGGCAGAGAAGGTAATTCGAATGGCATAATTTTTTTGGATTGAAGTCGCGATATTAGTCTCTCGCGCGAGGGTTTCAAGAGGGTTGTTATACCGATCCCCTGAACGGTCGGTTGACTCCCTGCCAGACGCTGGCTACAAAAGACCCCCTGTGAGACCTAATCTTGAAAAACTCGAGCAAATTTACCGTCGCCCACTCTTCGACCTGATCGCAGAAAGTCACCGCCTTCATTTGGAGTTCTGGCCGAAAAATGAGGTTCAGCTTTGCACCTTGCTGAGCGTGAAAACGGGTGGCTGCAGTGAGGATTGCGGCTATTGCTCGCAAAGTTCTCGCTATAATACGGGCCTCGAGCGCCAACAACTCATGACTAAGGATGAGGTTCTGCCAGTCGCCCAGCGCGCGCGGGAAAATGGCTCCACCCGATTTTGCATGGGCGCTGCTTGGAAAGGCGTTCGCGACGGGGAGCAGAAATTCGACCAGATGCTCGATACGATCCGCTCGGTGAGCGAACTCGGCATGGAGGTCTGCGTGACCCTAGGCCAACTTGGCGACACAGAGGCCCGCAAACTCAAGGAAGCCGGAGTCACCGCCTACAACCACAACATCGATACCTCACCCGAGCACTACTCAAAAATCGTCAGCACGCACACTTTTCAAGACCGACTCAATACAATCAGCTCCGTGCAACGCGCTGGAATGAGCGTTTGCTGCGGTGGCATCCTAGGTCTGGGAGAAACAGAGATCGACCGACTCAAGATGCTAGAGGTCCTTTGCTCGTTTGATCCCGCGCCCGAGAGCGTCCCTATCAATTGCCTCATGCCCATGCCCGGCACTCCTCTAGAGGACGCCCCTCCAGTGGATATTTTTGAACTCGTTCGCCTCATCGCGACCACCCGCCTCGTCCTACCAAAAGCAAAAATCCGCCTCTCGGCTGGCCGCAGCCTCCTTAGTCGTGAGGCGCAAGCCCTCTGTTTCTTTGCCGGCGCGAATTCCGTTTTCTACGGCGATAAGTTGCTCACTGCCGAAAATCCGGGCGTCGATGAGGATCGAATCCTCCTCGAAACGCTCAATCTCTTGCCGCAATCGCCCTATTCCGACGTCCCCAAACCAGCTTGTCTTTCATGAAAATCAGTATCGGTAGCGACCACGCAGGATTTCTATACAAGGAAGCCATTATTGAGCACTTGAAAAAGGCGGGGCACGAAGTCACGGACTACGGCACCCACAGCGCGGATAGCACCGACTACCCGCTCTACGTGATCCCGGCAGCGGAAGCGGTCGCGCGCAAAGAAGTCGAACGCGGCATCGTGCTCGGCGGATCAGGAAACGGCGAAGCCATTGCCGCCAACAAAGTGAAAGGGGTTCGTTGCGCCCTTTGTTGGAGCCACGAGACGGCGGAACTCGGCCGTCGCCACAACAACGCCAACGTGATCTCCATCGGAGAGCGAACAATCCCGCTCACCCTCGCGCTAGAGATCGTTGATATCTGGCTGCAGACCCCCTTTGAAGCTGGTCGCCATGAACGCCGCGTTTCCGAACTCTCCGCCTACGAAGCCGGTGCAGGTGTTTCTGGCATGGTCGCGATCCTCGAACGTAAGACGACATTATGAACGCGG
>CAYRTN010000204.1:0-3051 GCA_964427235.1 uncultured Chthoniobacter sp.
TTGGAGTGGAAGGTGGTCTTTTTGATTTGGCTCGCGGACGGAATGTTCCCCAGCAGCCGAAGCCTTGAGGAGCCTGCTGGCATCGAGGAGGAACGTCGGCTTTTCTATGTCGGCATCACCCGCTGCATGGACGAACTCTATGTCACCTACCCCGAGATGCGGCTGGGTGCGGGCTACGGCGAAGTGTTCCAACGCCCTTCGCGCTTCCTCACCGAAGTGCCGGAAGTGCTTTTTGAGCAATGGGACGTCACCTCAGCGGCCGCTCCGAAAGACGATCCGTTCTGATCGCCCCTCCGCAGCAGGCGTGAGTGGGATGATGATTTCGATTATTCCTGCGCCAATCTCTGGGTGAGTTTCTGGCGCACGTCAGCTTTGAACCGATCAATGCCATCGCAAACAAAGGCGACGATGTCCTTTTTTTCATCCGCAACCAAGGGTGTGAGATCTATGCCGAAAATGAGCTGCGTGGTTTTGTCGGTTGAGTGCGATTCGAAGAACGTGGCGTTCGCGGCGCGCCGACCAAGCGTGGCGAGGTCGTAACGTTTGCCGCCAGAGATTTGCGAATCAAACGCCCCGTTGAGCGCTGCAGCAAGAGTGTCGCCTCCGCTCACGTCCATAGCGACCTTCTCCGAGTCGAGCATCCAGTCGAGGTTGCGCCAAACCTCGCAGCCGATGATTTTTTTTGGGCGAAGCTCGGCCGGCATTTCACGCATCGCCTGTAACGCCGCAATCACAACGCCAATGTGCGCGTCATGTTTGTCCGCAGGATTGTGAGTGTAAACGACCTCGGGGTTGCTCGCTGCAAGGATGGCCTTCAAGTCATTCTTGAGCGCGAGATCCGCAGCGCTTTTGATGACGTTGCTGGAATAGTCGAGGTGGATCATCGCGGAGTAATGGCCGAAGACCGCTGCCGTGTTCTGCTCCTTCCGGCGAATATCCATCATCTGCTCGTCGGTGCAATCGGCATACGGGCCCGTGCGGGCGCTGCCAGAACCATTCGTGCAAGTCACACCGCCGAACCATTTATCATCGCGGTCAAAACATTCGAGAATGCCGTGGAACGCCATAAACTCGAGATCGTCTTGATGAGCGCCGATCCCGAGGTGCGTGATGCGTTCGAGCGCTGCTCCGACGGGCTGATCATCTGGCACGAAGACGTGGGCAGTTGCATTGCGCAATTTCATCGGTTGTTGGTTAAGTCCGAATCCTGCAGGTTTAACCACAACCGACCAAAGGGAGATAGATTGACAAAGTCAACTCCGAAGGAGTGAGCGCAGCGAGCCAAAGCACAAAGAATATTTACAATGCGAAGAACGTTCTCTGATTTGCCCAACTTGCAGCGTATCATACTCCGAGCCTGAAACCATGCTGTTTTACCGAATGCGGAGAAGTTTAATGTGATAGGGATGTTTCTTGCTGTGTTGGAATACAAGTAAAAGTTACCGCCTCGCTCAAAAACTCTACAATCCGATTTGATGAAACAGCAACTCACCAATTCCGCTCAAGAATCCTGTCTTTTGCCTGACCTAAGCAGTCAACTCTAGGTGCCCAAAGTTTTGTATCTTTATACTCGAAAGCTTTTGAACAAGCCTTTAGACCGCTTTACCGCGCGAGGGGAAGCCTAGGTTTTCCCATCCGTCGAATGGTGAAGCTTTCGATACTCAGAACGTCTGCAAAATCTGAGCAATGAAAGGGTGCTCTCAGCCCCAAGTTAGTTGGAGCTGTTGATAATCCAAACGAGGTAACCCCTTCCATAGGCCCCGTGGGTTACGCCCGTTGAGGCCATGCTTCCGAAATCATATGCCGACGGACTGTCAAAAATGAGGCGCCCTTTATTTTTATAGATCATCTGATATCTGGTACTTCCACTACCAGTGAAGTTGAATGGGTTGAATGCTTGCCCGGTAATGTAGTTTCCCTGCTCTGAAGGAGTTCCAAGGATGTTGGCTACCTGTTCTACTGTCATTCCAATCTGTAGTTTTGAGAACCTACCACCCGAGACGGGAGTACCAAGAACTTCTCCCGAATAACCATTGATGCCCTTAACTTTTTTACCATGGCCCTCGGAAACCTGACTGGAGTCGACAACTACACCTGCTGCATTCATCCCAGCTGGCACCCTAGTAGATGATGTTGCCCCACCTGTGGAGGTGCTGTTGGATGAACAACCAGCAAAAAACAACACCAAAACGCAAGATACACATGAAAGGGTGGGATATATTTTCATGACTAACCCTTAGCAGGAGGGGGATGGCTTGCAACTTCAAAAAAGCGTTTTTTACCGCCCCAGTTGACCTTTTCTGATCACTCGTCCGCATCCGATTATTTGGCGACGATATTCACGAGCTTTCCGGGAACAACGATCACCTTCACGATGGCCAGTCCGGCAGTGGCTTCGAGAACCTTCGCGCTGGTGCGGGCGGCCTGCTCGATTTCCTCGGTTGTGGCCTGTTTTGAAACAGTGAGGCGCTCGCGCACCTTTCCGTTCACCTGAACGACCAGCTCGATCTCGTTTTCCACCAAGCAGGCTTCGTCGTGAACTGGCCATGGGTGAGTGGACGCTTGGCCTGGGAAACCGAGGCGTTGCCAGAGTTCCTCCGCGATGTGAGGCGCGAACGGACTGAGGAGCGGGAGCAAAATACGCAAGGCCTCGATTGGGCGAGGCTTCGCGTTCACAAATTCATTTGTGAAAACCATCATCTGCGAGATCGCTGTGTTGAATGCGAGATCCCGGATATCGGCAGTCACTTTTTTAATGGTGGCATGGGCGACGCGGAGTTGAGCGGAGGTCAGCGGGATCTCGGCGAGATCGGTTGAGACAACCCATGTGCCTTCTTGATTTTCCTCCATGGCCATACGCCAGACGCGACCGAGAAAGCGATAAACGCCCTCAACGCCCTTCATGCTCCACGGCTTCATTTGCTCGAGCGGACCCATGAACATTTCGTAGAGGCGAAGAGAATCGGCGCCGTATTCGGAAATCACGCTATCCGGAGTCACCACATTGCCACGGCTCTTTGACATTTTCTGTCCGTCCGGGCCGAGGATCAT
>CAYRTN010000205.1:0-3038 GCA_964427235.1 uncultured Chthoniobacter sp.
CAGTCCGAGATCGACCGGGTGAACAAGGCGCTGGGCGGCATGAACCGAGGCCCGGACGAGCGGCTCAAGGTCTACCAGCGGGCCAAGAATAGCTTCTCTCGCGTCATGCAGGAAAACAAGGAGGCGCTTGATGCCATACGCTCATCCGTTTCGACTGATACCGCGCCTGCGACTGAGCGGGTAGAGATGGATCGCGCAGGAAAGATGGCGGATGTATCGAGTGAAGAGAAGACCGAGTTGGAAAAAGCATTGCAGGATAATGCCGACACCTTCCTTCCGCGCATCGAGGCCGCGCAGACTCCCGCAGAGCGGAAGAAAGTCGAACGTGACGCCAAAGACCGTGCGAAAATCTTGGAGCAAGGAATCCGCGACAAATTTGCGGAACGCAAAAAATCGGTGGATGCCGAGGCGAAGTCCCAGCGAGACCAAATCGTGCAAGCCGCAGCGGCAAAAGATTCCGCATCCAATGCGAGGATGCGCGACAAGGTACGACATACCAAACTCGTCAATGCTATCGGCGAGTTGGATGGGATTCTCAAAGCGTTGCCGCCAGAGGTTCGCGGCAGAGTGGGTGGCTTTGCCGTGCTTGCGAACATCGGCACAGGCGACAAGGCGCTTGCCGACTTCTTCGTGCAACGCATCGACATGATCGACCGCCAGCTTGAGCGCACGCTTAAAGAAGAATACGGCACGCAATTCGACGCCTTACTTGAGCGCACGAAGCCCAAGAAAGCCAAGGCTGGCGAGAAGCCCAAGGGTATCGGCGCAGACATCCAATCTCTATTTGCAGCGGTGCGTGAGGCCAGAGGGTGGAATCCCGATAAGGTGGATGGTCACATCGCCAATCTTGAGACGCAGATCGCCGCTGGAAACCTCACTCCAGAGGAGGAGGCATGGCTCACCCGCGAGGCCGACCTAGTCTCGCTCGCAGGAGATTGGAAAAATGCAGATTCAAGTCGCCGAGCCGCAGCACTAGAAGCCGCCACGGAGACATGGGCGAAGGGCATGTACGAATTCGTGCAAAAGAAAATGCAGGAGCGCGAGGCCCGCGACATCGCCCGCGCCGAGGCTATCAAGGCTACTGGCAAAAAGGGCGACTACCCAGACCGCAGAGCGAGGTCCGAAGCAGACAATGGGCTGAAAGGAAAAAGCCATGGGTGGCTAATGGACACCATGTCATGGGATCAAGTCGCCGGAATCGTATTCGGTCACGAATCACCAATCGCCATCGAACTCTCCGATGGTCAGCGCAAGGCCGAATACACCAAGATCGATGCCGTGCAGGCTAAGGAAGATGCCATACATGACCTCTTCACGCAGTTGGCAGGCGGAAGCAGGCTAGAGGGCGAAAAGCTCATGTGGAAAATGAGCCAACCTTCCATCGATGCTGGAGGCTTAAACTTGTCCCAGCTAGAAGCACTATCCCCGACCATGCTTTGGGCGCAGGAGGATGGTCGTCGCCACATGATCGGGCAACTCGATGAGACGGGCAACCCAACAAGTCGTTGGCACTACAACCAGCAATTCATCGACGACATCGAATCGCAACTCTCGCCAGAGGCGAAAGCAGTCCGTGATTTTCTGTGGGATTCCTATGGCAAGGGATGGTTCTCGATCAACTCAGTCTACCGTGAATTGAATGGCATTAGCCTCCCCCGCATTTTCAAATACTCACCTGTCACGGTCAATCCGATCAATGTTCCAGCCGGGATGGTCTCTGATCCTGTGACCGGCAATGCGGTATCTGCTGGCAGCATATCTCCCGGCGCTCTCCGCACCCGTGGGACTGCTATCGCGCAACCAAATTTCCGCAATGTCATCCACACCTACATTGCCCACACTAGACAGATGGAGCATTGGAAGGCTTTTGCGCCTTGGACCAAAGAAGCCAATGGCATCCTCCGCAACCGCGATGTGCAGGACTCGATCCACGAAGCAGGAGGCGAGGAGGCTATTAAGGTTCTGAACCGGTTCCTCGATGCATTTGCTCAAGGCGGCAACCGCGATGCCTCGCTGGGTCTAGAAATCTCGCAGACGCTCAGTCGCATGACTAGTCGAGCCGCACAAGTCGCCCTCGTCGGCAGGGTGGGTACGCTTGCCATCCAGTTCACGCAGATCGGTGCAGCAAGCGCCGAACTGCCTATGGGGGCTTATGTTTCGCGCCTCGGAAAATTGATGACAGGGAACCTCGGTTGGGCAGAGGCGTTGAACTCTCCTTACATTCAACGCCGTCTCAAACAGATGCCTCCAACCGTGCAGATCGCGATGGAAGGGTTGAAGGCAGGCAAGCCAAACCAACTCAAGCACCAAGTCACAAAGGTGGGGCAACTCATCTCCGGTTCCGATGCTCTCTGGACTGCGGGAACCTACGCGATGGTGTACGACTACCACTTGGGGCAAGCCAAGTCTTTTGGCTTTACAGGGCAGGCCGCAGAGGAATACGCGCACAACACAGCAGAGCGAGTCACCGACAGGTTGGCGCAACCCATGCGCATGGGAGCGAGGTCGGTCTACGAGATCACATCCACAAACCCCGGTGCAAAATTGGGATTCGCATTCGCTTCCGAAGCCCGTAAGAATATCGCCCTACTCGCGTATACAAAAGCCAACCGGTCAAAAGGTCAGTTTGGAACTGCCGCATTAGGGTTCGTCCTATTCAACTTGGCCATGGGAGCCTTCATACGAAATGCATGGAAGGACATGAAGGACGACGATGATGATGAACTCTTCGACGACAAAACATGGAACTGGAAACGCATCGGAGTGGCAATGCTCACGGAACCCTTGCAGGGCATTCCATACCTCGGCGACTACATCGAGAAGGGAATCAACGCAGCACTTGGCCAATACCACCAAAGCTCCGACCTCATCAGCTTTGAGCGTGGTGTCCGGGCCATCAAGCACATCCCCGATATCATCGATGGCGAACGTGACATGGAAGGTGTCCTCAAGGACATCGACGGAATGGTTTCCCTTATGGGGATGTTCAACCAGAGCGCCGCCGCAGCCGCATCGCTCACACATATTGCCTCCGACTT
>CAYRTN010000206.1:0-3022 GCA_964427235.1 uncultured Chthoniobacter sp.
TGCTCGCCACAGCGGCAGGCGTCCACATGGAGCCCGAACTGCAAAACCAAATCGTGGCGACCGGCCTCGGATTGGTCGGCCTCATCAACGTGCTACGCAAAGGAAAATGAACGCCCGCCGGATCGCACTCTTGCTGGTCCTGCTTTCATTCGTCTTCCTCGGCATGGCATTCCTAACCTCCTGCGTCAACGTGCCAATCCCGCCCTTCGGCCAGCACATCGGCGAGCTTGGAAATCTCCAGCTCTCCCTCTCCGCAAAATACATCCCCAACTTCCCGCCCGAATCGCCCGGCGATACCAGCATGGCATTCGCCTGGTCAAAATACGGCGAGGCCAAATTACTAAAAGACAAATGACATTTGACGACCGCAGCGAGATCAACCTAGCAACGCTCCACCCTGAGATGCAAAAGGCCATGCGCGCCTTTCTCGGCGTGGCAAAGACAATCGCAGCCAAGACCGGACATGACGTTAAAGTTATTAGCGGAACACGCAGCTACATGGAGCAAGATGCGCTCTATGCTAAAGGCCGCACGATTCCAAATACCTCGATTGTAACACGGGCCAAAGCGGGATTTTCACTACATAATTTCGGCATATCAGCCGATATAGGAATCTTCAAAGGGAAAGAATATTTCGGCGAGCATCCGCTCTACCACGAGTTGGGCACGCTCGGAAAATCCCTCGGCATGGAATGGGGAGGGGATTGGAAAAGTATCGTTGACGAGCCCCACTACCAGCTCCGGCCAGCATGGGCAAAGGGCATGAGCGAGCACGATATGCTCGCCGTCCTCCGCAACCGCGTCTCCAAAAAAATCGACGTTCTGGCGTAGGAAAAAGAGCCAAAAACGCAACGCCCGCGCAACGCACTTGTAAGTTACTAATAATCAGCGCCCATTTTTCGATTCGTAATCGATAGGTCACGAGTTCGAGTCTCGTCGTCGGCTCTCCTCTTTACAGCCCCTCAAACCGCTCTAGCATTGGCTGTGCGGGTTTTACCTGAATACCTTTGAAACTTGTTGAAAGTTGCTCTAAATGGCTTAAAATGCCTTTATGGACGCAACGGACGCAACACGACGCAACAAGCCGGTAATCACCATCCGCGAGGCCACGGTGCGTGGCCAACACCGGCATGTGGTTTTCTCCCGTATCGGCGGTAAGGAGAAGCGCACTTTTTACAAAACGAGACTAGAGGCGAGGCTGCACCGTGACGCGCTCTTGGACAAATTGGAGACGGGAGGCACGGAGGCTTTTAAGGAGTCCTCCGGGATGACAGTGGCCAAAGCTTGGAAGGAATTTTGCCTCGTTCGCTTACCGAAGCTCAAAGATGGGAACCACAAGCGGCTATTGAAATGGTGGTGGGGTCATTTTATAAAAAAATACGGGCCGCTCGATTTAAGCGACATTCGTCCGGCGCATATCGAGGCTTTCCTTTCACGACCAGGGTGGAGCGGGACGACGGCGCAACAGGGCTTTGTTTATCTTCGCCTTGTATGGAATTGGCTGATACGTCATGAGCTGGCGACGGGCAATCCTGTGATTAAAATCGACACTCCGAAATCGGCGCCTGAGCACCATCTCCTCTCGGTCGCTGAGGTGAAAAGGCTCTTGAGCTTAACGCGGGATGATAACCGCCTCCGGGCGTGGCTGGTGCTTGGACTTTTCGGCGGGATGCGGATCTCTGAGGTGTGGAGATGTCGCCCGGAGCACATCGAGACAGACGAAATCTTTGTTCCGATCCGCAAGAGCACGGACCCGAAACCACGACCGCGCTTTGTGCCGATCCTGCCGGCATTGAGACGGCATCTGCCTAAGAAGTGGGATGAAATTAACGAGGACATCATCAAGCGTCCGAGGACGGAGCTGGCTCACGCGATGGGCTGGCAGGAGTGGCCGCAAAATTGTTTGCGCCACACTGGAGCGTCAATGCACCGCGCCATGTGGCAAGACTCAGCAAAGACCGCATATTTCCTCGGACATTCCTCGCCGCGCATGGTCGAGGATCGCTACGCTCGCGGGGTGCGAGAGGCAGAGGCTCAAGAGTTTTGGGCGCTTTAGGTGTTATCTGAGGTTAGATCGATGACTTGGCCTAGCCAGCCTTCCTGGAAATCTTCTTCGCTCGAGTTAATGGTCCAGAACCGAAAGTTTCGGAGGTTGGATGGATCGTTACACCAACAACCGGATCGGCCTTTCCCTTTTCGGATTCCGTGCGTTGTAGTTCCATAAGGGCATGCTCAACGATGGATGAAAATGTTGCTTTAGCCCAAGGGGTGCTTTCCTTGGTTTGATCCATTTTTTTCTGCACCCATTCGTGCAGCTCTATCGGGAGCGAGACGTTCTGAGTTTTGATTGTTTTCACAAAAAGACGATAGCACAAATGTCAATGATAGCAAAATTGTGAAATTTATTTTGCCCCGCAGAGCTAGCATTCATGCGGATGTCAAATAAAAAATAAAACTTCGGTATGGGGTGTTTTACTAATTGCATTGCCAATAATGGCAAGATTGGCAATGTTGCTGGCATGAGCAAAACGAAGTTCAAAGCGGTCAACATCAGCCTACCTCCTGAGGTATGGGCTTACGTTGAAAAGCGCGCCGAAAATAATGGAATGAGAATCCCTGTGAGCAGGGTCATCTCACAAGCAATCAGCCAACTTGCAGCTAAGGAACGGAGGGCATCCAAATGATCGACTCAGCCGCCATGGCCGCTCGCCTCGGAGTGGCAAAATACACCATCGAGGAATGGGCACGGAAAAGCCGCATCCCGGCTTTTAAAGTTGGAAGATGGTGGAGGTTCGACGAGGCCGAAGTCACCAAAGCCCTCAAGCTCGATGGTAACGATCTCAGCCGCGCAATCGGGAGGGCGAAATGATCGACCTCACCGACCCCGCCTCCGTATGCCGCTCGCTCGGCTATTTTCTGGATTTTCTCATCCTCACCGTGCCGGTCCTCTCGCTAGCACTACTCGCCCGGAGGATCGCACGATGAGCGGATTAACCACAGAGAACACGGAGTTCACAGAGAT
>CAYRTN010000207.1:0-3006 GCA_964427235.1 uncultured Chthoniobacter sp.
AAATGGTCGGGGCTGCGACTGCTTGCGGATTCGCTGCGGGAACTTTCGGATCGCGGCGTGCCGATTCGTTTGATCACTACTTCTTACATGGGCGCCTCGGATTCCCGTGCCGTCGAATGGATCGCGCGACTTGCTTCAGCTCAGGTTCGCGTGTCCTACGACACCAAACGCACCAGACTCCACGCAAAAGCCTACCATTTCCACCGCGAGTCTGGATTTTCTACGGCCTACATCGGCTCATCCAATATGTCGGACGCTGCAATGACGGAGGGGCTCGAGTGGAACCTCAAAGTCACAGCGCAGGATCAGCCACACATCATTGAAAAGTTCCGGGTCGAATTTGAAACCTACTGGAACAGCCGCGAATTCATTCCATTTGATCCCGATCGTCCCGAAATTCTCAGAGAGGCCATTGCCTATGCGAAACAGAAGGCTGATGCGGGGTTGCCAATGGTCTTTTTCGAGATCAAGCCCCATGCCTTTCAAGAGCGGATTCTTGAAGCTCTCGAAGCCGAGCGTGCGGCCGGATATCAGCGCAATCTAGTGGTCGCCGCTACAGGAACCGGAAAAACCGTGATTGCCGCATTCGATTACAAGCGCCAGTCAGATCGCCTTTGTCTGCGCCCCCGACTTTTGTTCGCCGCGCACCGCGAGGAAATCCTCAAACAAGCTCTCTACACTTATCGCTCTGTTCTCCGAGATCCTAACTTCGGCGATCTGTTGGTTGGGAACCATGAACCGGAACGGCATGATCATCTCTTCTGTTCGATTGGGATGCTCGAAAACCGGGAACTCCTCAAACGCCTCGGCAAGGATTTTTACCGTATCATCGTCATCGATGAAGCTCATCACAGCACGGCGCCCACCTATCGAACCCTCACCCAAGAGTTCGAGCCTGACATTTTACTTGGCCTCACGGCTACCCCGGAGCGAATGGACGGTAGTAGCGTGGTCGCGGAGTTCCACAATCGCTTCGCGGCTGAAATTCGTCTTCCGGAGGCTCTCGACGAAAAGCTGCTCGTGCCTTTTCACTACTTTGTCGTCGAGGATCCAGTGTCGCTGGATGCCGATAAATTTTGGACACAGGGACGATTCAACCAAGCCGAGTTAACTGATGTTTACACTGGGGCCCATGCCCTAGCCGAACAGCGTCTGCGCGCGATTGTCGCTGCTCTCGAGAGATACCAAACCGACATCCACAGCGTCCGCTGTATCGGATTCTGCGCCAGCGTTGCCCACGCGCAGTTCATGGCCGAGCAATTCAACGCGCAAGGTCTCCCCGCAGCCTGTTTTGTTGGCGAAACCATTAACCAAGACCGTGTCGAAACATTGAAAAAGTTTCGCCAAGGGGAGTTGAGCTTTCTCTTCACGGTCGATGTGCTTAGTGAGGGGGCCGACATCCCTGAGGTGGATACAGTTTTATTCCTCCGACCCACCGATAGCTTGACGGTATTCCTCCAGCAACTCGGGCGCGGCTTGCGCCTGCACCCGGGCAAGGAATGCCTCACTGTTCTCGATTTCGTTGGGCATCTCCACAAACGCTATCGAGTCGACCGCAAATTCAAGGCTCTTCTTCGGAGGGATCGTTTCAACATCGTCCGTGAACTTGAGTCTGGTTTTCCACACCTGCCGGCTGGTTGCAGCATCCGCTTTGAAAAAGTCGCCCGCGAACACGTGCTGCGGAACATCAAAGCGAATCTGGACAACCTCCGAGCCCAACTCATAGAGCATCTCGAAACCTTTCAGTCTGACACACAGGCAGCTCCAACATTTAAAAACTTCGCCAACCACCACGGCTACGAAGCCATGGAAATTCTCGGCAAAAACAAAACATGGTCGGAACTCAAGTCCGCCGCCAGCTTGCAAGAGACACCAAGTGACCCCGATCTGGCAAAACTTCGTGCAGGATTGATCAAACTAGCTGGCATGTCCGGACGAAGCGGAATCGCCCGCCTTCGTAACGTTCTTTCGCTTCTTCAGGCCAGCAACATTGAGGAGGCCATCGAAAATGCCGACTCGAGCGCAATGGCGATCCATTTCCAATTGTGGGGAAAAACCGGCGCTAATCTTGGATTCAGCTCCATCAAGGAATCTTTCAGTCAACTTGCTGCCAATCGCACCATGCTTTCCGATTGCATCGAAATTCTCGATTTTGTGAATGATCGAACACGCGTCCTGAGTCTGAATGATTCCACGCCTTTCGAAGTCCATGCTAACTACACCAATGCCGACATTCAGTCCCTCATGGGCACAACCTCCATGACTAGCCCTGGACAACAAGGTGTTGGCGTTTTGCATTTTCCAAACCAGCGCGCTTACGCGCTACTTGTTACTTTTCAGAAATCCGAAAACGAATTTTCGCCAAGCACGATGTATGCAGACTACCCGATTAGCTCAGATCAAATTCACTGGGAATCGCAGTCAAATACGTCGCAATTAAGCCACACAGGGCAAAATCTGATCAATCATACCAATCGGGATTACAGAATTCTAATTTTTGCCCGCGAAAAAAAGCAACAGAACAATTTCACGCTCCCCTTCACCTACCTCGGCCAAGCCAATTATGTAAGCCATGAAAGCGAACGTCCGATCAAGATGGTATGGCGCCTCGACCACCCCATGCCTGCCGAAATGTTCGAAAACTGTCGCAAAGGTGGGTGAAATAGAGGTTTTCTATAACTGCCTATTTGCTAAATATTAAAAGAGATGCGTTAAAAAAAAGCTTATCATTTTTATGACCTTACCTGCTTACGATGTTATTATTTGGCATAGAAGCCCATCAACACTGCCCGGTCTCTTTGAGCGTATTGTTGAGAAGGCAAATATGGCCCCTTACGAATCGATGGAATTAAACGGGTTTCGAGATATTCATTGGGGATTTTCCAACGCTGCGGAGGCTATTGAATTTGCGGAGGCTATTGAATTTGCGGCACTGGATGATGTCACGAAGTTGACTGTCCTTGGAGAAAGTATCGGACGAAAGGTTTACAAAGACACGATGGTGCT
>CAYRTN010000208.1:0-3004 GCA_964427235.1 uncultured Chthoniobacter sp.
AGATGGAAGGACTCTATGTGGCCGAAAAAGTCAGCCTCGCCGATCTCAAGGGAACCCTCGAGTTTTTCTTCCGCGAGCTATTTGGTTCCGGAACGAACATCCAGTTTCGCCCGCACTTTTTTCCATTCACCGAACCGAGTTATGAGATCGATATTCGCACCGAGGCCCTCGGCAACGAATGGATGGAGTTGGCTGGTTGCGGAATGGTTGATCCCGCCGTTTTCGAGGCCATTTGTGAACGCCGAGGTGACCGTGTCTTCGATCCCGAGAAAGTCAGCGGCTTCGCTTTCGGCTTTGGCCTCGAGCGACTGGCCATGAATCTCTCCCGTATCCCCGATATCCGCATGCTCGTGGAAAACGACCTGCGTTTTCTCAACCAATTTTAATCGCTCGTGAAAATTTCTCTCAACTGGCTGCGTGATTTTGTGGATTGCCAACTGCCGGCGTCCGATATCGAAACCCTCCTCCGCCGCGCGGGGCTTGAAGTCGCGGGCATCGAGACACGAGGCGCAGCCATCGATCATGTCGTGGTTGCCGAAGTCCTAGAGTCCGTCCAGCACCCGAATGCGGATCGTCTGAGTGTCTGTAAGGTCAACGATGGTTCGGCTATCCCTCGCCAGATTGTCTGCGGGGCAAAAAATTACAAAGTCGGCGACAAGGTGCCTCTCGCTCTTCCCGGAGCCGTAATGCCGGGAGATTTCAAAATCAAGAGTGGCAAGCTTCGCGGAGTCGAAAGCGAAGGCATGATGTGCAGTGCCAAGGAACTTCGCCTAGCCGAGGATTCCGAGGGCCTTCTCATTCTACCTCCGGCTTCGATCCCAGGAACCCCAATCAAGGACCTCTTCCCGCCGGAAACGCTTTTGGAGTTGGAAATCACGCCCAACCGTCCTGATTGGCTTCACCACTACGGTGTGGCCCGGGAGATCGGAGTTTTCACCGGTTTGCCTGTTAAAGCCCCGCAGCCGAAATTGCCTGCGACCTCTTCGGCTGCAGGACGCGTTTCGTTGGAGGATTCGGCCTGTTCATACTACACGCTCCGTCGCATCACAGGCGTGAAGGTCGGACCCAGCCCGCAATGGCTCGCGGACCGCTTGGCTTCGGTGGGACTGCGCTCGGTGAACAACATCGTGGACGTGACGAACTACGTTCTTTTCGAGTTGGGTCAACCCCTCCACGCTTTCGATGCCGCGAAAATATCTGGCCCGATTCGCGTTCGCCGCGCCTCGGAGGGCGAGGGATTCCACGCGCTGGATGGACGTGAATACAAGCTCTCCGCTAGCGTGCTTGTGATTGCCGATCAAAACGGCCCCGTCGCCCTTGCCGGCGTCATGGGAGGCGAGGGGAGTGGAGTGAGTGCATCTACCACCGAGATCCTTCTTGAAAGCGCTGTTTTCGATCCTTCGACGGTTCGCCGCACCTCGCGGTCCCTTGGTCTTCTGAGCGATTCCAGCTACCGCTTCGAGCGCGGAGTGGATCCCGATATGGTGGCCATAGCTTCGGCCCGCGCAGTGGAACTCATTCTTGAGGTTGCCGGCGGTGCGGTCGAAGAGACGGTTGCGGTGGCGGGCGAATGCCCTGTTCATCTCGAGGTTTCTCTACGTCATAGTCGTGTCCGTTCGCTACTGGGGCTGGAAATCTCTGATGCCGATATCGAGTCCGCACTCAGCCGAGTTGGGTTGGTGAAATCGGCAGGCGGTGAGGTTTCGAGTTGGCTTATTCCCGGCTTCCGTCGCGAGATTCACCGTGAGGCGGATCTCATAGAGGAAGTCGCCCGTGTCGTCGGTATCGAAAAAATTCCTTCACTCGCACAGGGACCGTTCGCTCCGAGTTCGGATGCCGATGCCGCCTACGACTTCGCGATGGATCTCCGCCGCAAGCTCGCTGGAATGGGCTTCCGCGAGGCCCGCACAAGCACACTCGTTTCCGCCGCCGATGTGTCCCAATTTGGTGATGCCGTTGCGCTCAAAAATCCCTTTGGCGACGATCAATCCCAGCTCCGTAATAGTCTTGTCCCCGGGCTTCTCTCCGCTCTCCGACGCAATATCGATCAAGGTGCGAAGTGTGTTCCGCTTTTTGAGTGCGGTCGTGTTTTTCATCCCACGGGGGAGCGTCAGCGTCTCGCCATCGTCGTCTCTGGAGACCGTAACGAAGTCGATTGGCGCGGAGGTTCGGTGCGCGCGTGGGATGTCTTCGATTTGATTGGTGCCATCCGCGAGTTCGCTGGTCTCGCCGAGTCCGATATCGTTTCCGTCAATGCTCAAGCCCCGTTTGGGGCAATGGTCGAGATTTTCCATGGCGGCAAAAAAATCGGTGTGGCTGGTCAACTGCAGTCCGCCGTAGCTCGAGAGATCGGAGCCAGTTCACCAATCTTGGCAGCCGAGTTCGATCTAGATCTGTGGCGCGCGGGCTTTTCTTTGAAAACCGAAGTCGCCGCCCTTGCGAAGTTTCCCGGTTCTTCCCGCGACATCGCTTTTGTGGCTCCGCTCGCGCTCCCCTTCGCCGCCGTCCGTAGCGCGATCGATTCCCTTAACGAACCGCTTCTCGCGTCCGTGCGCCTTTTCGATCTTTTCACCGATCCCAAGGGCGAAAAAATCCCAGCCGATAAAAAATCGTTGGCGATCTCACTCCTCTTCCGTAGTCCGGAGAGGACATTGACCGCTGACGAGGTGAACGCCGCCACCGACCGCATCAAAGCCACTCTTCGCGAAAAAGTCGGCGTCGATTTCCGTGAGTAGAATAATCTGGTTTTTGGCGTGAGTTTACTTGATGCAATAAAATGCTTTAGTGCGCAATAGTGTTGTAGTTTGATGCTCTGGAGAAGGTGGGTTTGTCTAAATGTTTGTGCAATCATGTCTTTATCCCGAATACGAAATCTTAGACAGGACGACAGGATTTAAAGGTTTAACATGAATTTATTAGGGGTGTTAAATGTTGCGCAAAAACAGAGAAGGTAGTGCAACAATTCGTCTGTAAATTGCCGACATCGCCAAATCATTCCTGACTT
>CAYRTN010000209.1:0-2985 GCA_964427235.1 uncultured Chthoniobacter sp.
AGGTCATCCGCTCCGACGCAAATAAAGAGTAGGAGCGCAAACCCGCAAACCCGAGAGCAGCCAAACCCGCTTGTTTAATAAATTTCCTCCGCTTCATAAGATGGAGTTCATTGTGCATGGGCTTTCATCTTCTCACTAAGACGCATCCGAAGGAAGAAGAGGTTCTGACATATTTAAAGCTGACAACATTACCGGAATGAAAGTTGCCATACTGGAGGTAAAATTCGAGGGTGAGTTTTTTAGAGGACCAATCTGCACCTCCTGCGGAGAGTTTTCTATGATGAGCTGAATTATTGCATCGGAGATCTGAAGGAATACGGAACACGATGGGAACTGCGGAAAGGATTGGGAGATTGGTTCAACCGATACAACAAATGGCGCGCGCACCAAGTACTCGGAAATCGAACGCTCGCGAAGGCCTACCGGGAAGAGCGCAAAGAGCAGAAGGAGCCCGAAGCCGCATGAAAACAAGCCCGCCAAATAAAACCCTCCGCTCCGGAGACAAAAATCGGAGACCAGTACGCCAGCAAAAGGAAATTGCCAGGAAAGCTCCCCCTGGAAAAACCAACTATCTCTTGCCAGCCATCGCTTATTTTAACCGAAAAACGGGTCCGCCTCCGTTGACTCTAAAAGGGGAAAGCGCGGACCAAAAATCATTATAAAAACCAGAAGATTCTGACGTCCGAGGCAAATTTGTAAAAATAATCTTAGATTTCGATGAGGTGATAAACTATCTGCAAAGAATCGCTTGAAGAATTAACTTTTTGACTTGAAGGCCTTACAAGCGCTGTTACTGGAGGGGCGCAATTTGGTGTTGGACGACTCGCGTGGCTTGGATCTGTGAAAGATGCGGCTGAAATCCGTGAGGCATTGAGACCGTCATAATCAGCGCGGCCGAGACTCAGTTTGCGCAACTGACATATTCAAAAATTGAAGGAATAAGGAAAATCTGAATTGCCAAGTTCATAGATTTCCAACGGGATGGTTTTATTTTCCGATGAGGAAGAATGTGGCGTGGATAGCGAGGCCGATCAGGCCACCGACGAAGGTTCCATTCAGGCGAATGAATTGGAGATCTGAGCCGACGGTCGCTTCGAGTTTGCTGGACATTTCCTTAGCGTCCCAAGCTTGGATCGTGGAGCTGACGAGTTCTCTGATGAAAGGTTTTGCGCCGAGGACTGCGGCGAGGACTTGCGCGGCGATGTATCTGTTTGTGTCATCGCGCATGGGCGTATTGTCCATCATTTCGCGCGCCGCTGAGCCTATTGCGGCAGAGATTTTCTGGCGTATGAGCGAATCCGCAGCGGCGAGGTCCCTGCGCACAAAGTCCGAGACCTCATCCCATGCGCGGCGAGAAAAATCATCCACCAGAGCACTGCTGGCTAAAGTCTCCTGCATATTGCGAATCTTGTGCGCCAGTTCGGGAGAGGTTTCGAGGTCGGCGATAAATCCATGCAGGCGCTCATGGAAGGAGTGCCAGAGCGGGTGGTCTGGGTTCGTGCAGGCATCGTCCATGGTGGCTTGGATTTTCTCAATCGTGCGAGTGGCTACAGCACTGGCTATCTGGTCTCGGACATGATCCAGCGCGGAACCAGCCGTGCTTTTAAGAAACGGAATAGAAGTTAGCCACTCAGATGAGATCGGTATTTCTTCCGCGATCTTGCGTTGAATTGTTTCTCGGTTATCGGCAATGAGTCCCCGGAAGGAACCAGCGATGCCGCTGAAGATTTCTCGGTCTCGACCATTTTCCGTGAGGGTTTGCATGCCCTCGGCAAGCATGGGGGCTGCATTCACGGTGAGTATCACATTGCGGGCTCGCTGGGCTAAAATGGCAGTGATCTCGTCGGGCTTGATATTGTCCAGAAGCACAGGCGCAAACTGTGATGTGCGACTGGCGATGGCATCTACGTGCGCTCCCAACCAAGGCGAAACGATCCCGGCAAAGTCGATCTTTCGAATACGCGGCCCGAGTTGTTCTTCGGTGAGAAATCCCTCTTCCAAAAACGTCGCCAACGACTCGGCGACGCGCCCTTTGTTATTCGGTAGAATAGCCGTGTGCGGAATCGGGATCCCCATCGGATGCCGAAACAAAGCGACCACCGCAAACCAATCCGCTAATGCTCCCACTGTTGCCGCTTCAAAAAATGCGCGTGGCCACGCCAGCCAATTTAAGGAAGACTCGCCAAGGTGACAGAGCACCATGCCCATGAGGCAGAAGACGAGAGCACTTGACGCGATCCATCGCATTTTTTGAAGGGTGAGATTCATTTGTGATTGGAATGGGAGTTACTGAGGAGATGCAGGGGTTTGTTCGGAGCTAGAGTTCGTTTCAGCATCAAATACGTGCCTCAATCCTGGCGTAGATTTTTTCTGGGGCATAATCTCCGCTGAAGTAGTGCATAAGGGCAGGGCAGAGCCATATCTCCTGCATCCCTTCGTAGTTGCCAGCTGAGCCAGTACCAGAGTAAGTGCATCCGTTAGATCTGGCCCCCTCCCTTTTACCTACTGCTGTAAGCGTTAAATTGCTTTTGGGAAGCGGCGTAGTGGAAAAGTAAGCTGTTAATTTTCCGCCCGCGTTCAACTGAGCATCGACTGCATCAAATGGAAGATTGGCCGATCCAACAAAAGGTTCTTGTTCAAGTCCGTGGCGGGGATCATCAAAGACCCATACGGATTTAGATTGAGGGTGGCGATAGGGGGCGATGCAATGGACGGTATTGTTGCTTGGTGTGTTCATGTTTGTGTTGGTTGTTTTTGTCCGCTGTGAAACTTAGTTGGTGCCTTCGCTGTGAGCTTTGCGGCACGCCTTCAGGATGTTGAACCAGAGGTCTTCATAGGCTTTGTATTTTTTGAGTTGGTGAGGTGTTTTTAAGATCTCGTCTTTGAAATTGTCGTAGGTGATCGTCGCGCTGAGCGTGCTGAAAATGGCAGCGAAATCCTCTGCCTCCTCGACATAAATCCGGTAGCGGTAGTCGGAGGAGTCCC
>CAYRTN010000210.1:0-2979 GCA_964427235.1 uncultured Chthoniobacter sp.
TTATACATGGTGCTTTCGTTCAGATGAGATCTTCGAACTCATCCTTGAGTGCGCCGTCTATTTTTTCCGCCCGACGACGATCATGGAAACAAACAAATAGAGAGCGTGACCGCAGGCATGAAATCGGATTACTTCGATCCCTTTCTCTTCGACCAATTTGCGCAACGCGGGCCTGAACCAGAACTTGATATGCCCGCCGTCCCAGATGGGCGTGTGGTGACTTCCCCAAAGACCGAACAATGAAATGAAGTCACTCTTGAGCCAGCCATGATAGGGGGTTGAAACCATGAAAACTCCCCCTTTCGTTAACATGGCATGGGCGAATCTCACGAGCTCACGGGGATAAAACAGGTGCTCCACCGCCTCGGTTGAGATAGCCAGCTTAAAGTCCACTTCCTCAACCTTGGCGGGTGAGTCATAGACACCGAGAACGTAGATCTTCCCCTTTGGATAATTTTTACGGGGCTCGTTGATACCCGAGACGCTGGGATCAAGGCACGCGACCTGCCGCCAAACGGTGGACAATTCTCTTAACATGTGCCGTTGCCGCAGCCTATATCGATCACGGAGCGCGCCTTGGTTTCGCGGGCATAACGAAGAATATGTGGCTTCAACAAGACATCGGTGTGCGCCTTGCACAGGACATGATACTGATAATCGGCGCCAGATGATATCTTGTCCATGGTTTTAAAGGGCGCACTCAAGGATGAGTTCGAAGATCTCATCCTTGAGTGCGCCGTGCAATAGCTTGTCGTTTCACTACTGTTCTTTGGAACCTGATGAGAGCGTAGGCGTGGATTGTGCTTTCGCTTCACCGAGTGGACGGCTCATGCCGTTGAAACTTTGAGACCCCGACTCTCAGCTGGCGCGAGGAGCCGTGTGCGCTTCCTCCTGCGCCAGCTTCAGATCAGCCTCGGTCATAATCTTGACCAGTTCTTTGAAGCGCACCTTGGGCTCCCAGCCGAGTTGGTTCTTGGCCTTGGCCGGATCGCCGATGAGGAGTTCGACCTCGGCGGGGCGCTCGTAACGGACGTCGTATTTGACGTATTTCTGCCAGTCTAGATCAAGCAGGCCGAAGGTTTCCTGAATAAACTCTTTCACGCTGTGCGTCTCGTTGGTTGCGACCACGTAGTCGTCGGCCTGGTCCTGCTGGAGCATGAGCCACATCATCTCAACGTATTCCTTGGCGTAGCCCCAGTCGCGACGGGCATCGAGATTACCCATGACGAGCTCATTCTGGAGGCCCAGCTTGATGCGGGTGGCGGCGCGGGTGATCTTGCGGGTGACGAAGGTCTCGCCGCGGCGGGGCGACTCGTGGTTGAAAAGGATGCCGTTGCTGGCGTGCATACCGTAACTTTCGCGGTAGTTGATTGTAAGCCAGTAGGCATACATTTTGGCACAGCCGTAGGGGGAGCGCGGCCAGAAGGGGGTTTTCTCCGTCTGCGGAACTTCCTGCACCTTGCCAAACATCTCGGAGGAGGAGGCTTGGTAGTAGCGGACTTTCTTGCCAAGGCCGGTCTCGCGGATGGCTTCGAGAAGGCGTTGCGCGCCAAGTCCGACAATGTCGCCTGTGTATTCAGGCACATCGAATGAGACGCGAACGTGGGACTGGGCGCCGAGGTTGTAGACTTCATCGGGCCTGATCGCGTAAAGTAGCTTTACGAGAGAGACAGCATCAGCGAGATCGCCGTAGTGGAGGTGCAGTCGCCCGCAAAGACCGTGGGTCGGATCGGTCAGATGATCGATCCTTGATCGCACAATCGTGCTCGAGCGGCGAACGATCCCGTGGACTTCATAACCCTTTTCCAAAAGGAGTTCGGCGAGATACGAACCATCCTGCCCGGTGATGCCGGTGATGAATGCAATTTTAGACATGATTTTGAAATCGGGAATCGAGCAAACTAGGATGGGGAGGATCTCAGCCGAGCTTGCGCAGTTCGGATTCGACAAGGCGAGCAACTATTTCGTTGAACTTGACCGTGTTGCTCCATCCTAAGAGGCGGCGGGCTTTGCTTGGGTTGCCGCACGGCGACACGGGCTCCACAGTCGTGACCAAGCAGGGGTCGAACTTGACGTGGTCGCGCCAATCCAAGTTCACCGTCTTGAACGCGCAAGACACAAAATCTTCCACACTGTGAAGTTCGCCCGTCGCCAAAATAAAATCATCCACTGGCTCGGCTTGAAGCATCATCCACATACCATGCACGTAATCGGGCGCCCACCCCCAGTCTCGCCGCCCAGCCAGGCTACCCAACACCAGTTCCGTTTGCAGGCCCTGCTTGATCCGCGCGGCGGCTCGAGCCACCTTCATCGTCACGAACTGCCCGCTGCGTCGCGGCGATTCATGATTATAGAGGATCACCGAGCACGTTCTTAACCCATAGGCTGTGCGATAGATGCGGGCCATCTGCTGGGAAAACGCCTTGGCCGCGCCATAGGGGGTCGTGGGATTGAGCGGTGTGAATTCGTCCTGCGGGGAGTGGACCGGCGAGCCAAACACTTCGGCGCTGGAAGCGTAGAGAAACTTCGGAGGATTCGGCAGATCGCGCACGATCTCCAGCAAGCGCAACGTGGCCATACCGATACTATCGACCGTCGCTTCCGGCAACTCGAGGCTGAGCCGTGGGCTGGACTGGCCGGCCAAATGATAAAACTCGGTTGGCTGCGCGCGACTGATAATGCGCCGGAGGTGGGTGGCGTCTTCAAAAGCACCGTTGTGGAGCAGCAAACGTTTGTTGAGCAAGGTGGCGTCGCCAACCAAATGACCGATGTTACTACCGATCAGGGCGTCCGGTCGATGCACGAGGCCGTGCACAGTATAACCCTTGGTCAGCAATAGCTCGGCGAGATATGAACCATCTTGGCCGGTAATGCCGGTAATGAATGCGACGGGTGGCATGTTAGTTATTCAAAAAAATGGTTGGGTAAACGTAGCGGTAAATCGATTCGTGGGACGTGTGCATCAAAGGCAAATCAGGG
>CAYRTN010000211.1:0-1144 GCA_964427235.1 uncultured Chthoniobacter sp.
TTTTGACAGCGCTTGAGAGGAAGCGGATGGTCGAGGCGCGCCAAAAAAAATCTTCCTTTTGGCGATTGGTTCACTGGTTGGGTTCGCTCCAGTTGGCGCTTATTCTTCTCGGCACGATTGCGATAGCCTGTGCGGCAGCGACGGTTGCCGAGTCCGAGTTCAGCACCAAAGTCGCTCAAGTTTACATCTACAAAGCCCCTTGGTTTTTGATTTGGTTGGGGGTGCTTTGCATCAACCTCTTTGCGGTCACGATTACTCGGTGGCCATGGGAAAAAAAGCACACCGGCTTCATTGTCACCCACTACGGCATTATCACACTTCTTTTCGGTGCGATCGTGGGACTCCAAACCGGATTTGAGGGCAATGTGACTCTTCACAAAGACAAACCTCCCGTTCGCAAGATCACCGTCAATCGCAGTATCATCCAAGTCGAGAGCCCGAATGATACGGCCCTCTATGTGATGCCGTTCGATGCCGCATCCGCTCGTCCTTCGGAAAAACGCCCTCGCGTTTTCGAGGTTCCGGCCTCGGATCTCAAAATTGTCGCCGATGCAGTGAGCGAGAACCTCTTGAAGGAGGAAAAACTACTGCCCTCTGACTCGGGTACACCTGGCGTGATGCTTCGTTTAAAGAGTCCGCGGATGGGACAGACGCTCAACATGCCGCTCGTGCTTGAGGGCGCTGCCCCGACGGAAAAGGATTTCTTCGGGTTGGCTAAAATTTTACTTCAGTCCGAGTTGCCGCCTCCCTCGCCCAAGAAGGACGCCGAGACGCAGGTTGTCTTCGGGCGCTTCGCTCCTGTCGTGCAAGATAATGGACCTGCGACCGGCGTGAAGGTTCTCCTCAGTGAGGATGGCAAAAAAGTCACCATCATTTCCCCTGATGCGACCAGCGCAACGTATCTGCGTGCCGATCTCATGAAATCTCCGCTCCAAGCGGGCGGGGTCACCATCACGATCGAGGAATATTGGCCCGATTTTGAAATGCGCGAGGGCCGTCCCTCCACCAAATCCGATCTTCCCAATAATCCCGCCGCCCTCGTTCGCATCCAAGCGGCCGCTGGTGACTCGAAGCCCTCTTTGGTCATGGTAGCTGAGGTTGACGGCATTCGCTATCAACTCCAGCGCGGCGGTACCACTCAAGC
>CAYRTN010000211.1:1244-2970 GCA_964427235.1 uncultured Chthoniobacter sp.
GGGCGGAATGTGGTTCGCATCGGCTACGGTCTAGAGCTTCGCCCGATTCCATTCACCCTGAAACTGGTCGACTTTGAGGTCCCGCGCTACGAGGGGACGGAAACACCGTCTAACTTCATCGCCACATTGGAATTCAAGGACAATGCGACCGGTGAAGTGAAGGCTGGGACCGCCCGGATGAATCACCCAGCGAGCTTTCCTGGTACTTTTTTTGCGAATGTGAGCGGCATCAATTACAAGTTTTCCCAAGCCGAATGGAATCCCCGAGACCTCGGAGAGACAACCCTCCAGGTCCTCTACGATCCCGGCTGGATCCTCAAATGGAGCGGTTCCCTTGCTATCTGCATCGGCATCGCCATCATGTTCTACTTCAAACCTAAATCCGGCAACGCATGACACCACTTCGCCCGCTCTTCCTTCTCGCAGTCGCACTAATTGCGGTTTCCCAAGCTCAGGCTCTCGACGTCACCTCGATGGAGAGAATCCCAGTTCAAGAAGGGGGACGAAAAAAGCCCTTCATTGTCTTTGCCGACGAAGCGCTCATGAGCATTTCGGGGAAAAGTCAATTCACGAAAGAGGGAACCAAGATCAGCTCGACGGTCGCCATCAGTTCACTCTGGCTCACGCCTAGGGGATGGGAAAATCAACCGCTGATTTTGATAGGGAATAAAAAGTTTAAGACCCAAATCGGCTTGGATCCAGCAACGAAACTTTTTTCCTATCGAGATCTTTCGGGAAATGAGCCGCTTCGCGCCGCCTTGCAGGAAGTCTCCGCTCTTCGCGCAAAAAATCCCAAGGTCAAACTCGACCCGCTTCAACGCGAGGCATCCACGATCGGCATGAGGTTGGCTGTTTTTGAAGGCCTCGTGAGCGGGCGTGGCATCATGGTCCTTCCGACCGGTGCCGCCGCTTGGAGTCCACTTGATTCTGAAGATCCGGCATTGCTCAAAATCCGTGAGGGATTCCTATCTGGCGACCAGGCTGCCTACGATGCCGGACTGGAGCTTCTTCGCAATGAGCAATCCCGCGAGAATCCGCGTTTCCAAGCCGACCCGAGCAAGATCGCGATTGAGGTTTTCTATCAGAAGCTTCATCCCTTCCGCTGGGCTTGGATTCTTTATCTTTTCTCTGGGATGAGCCTTCTGCTCCTCGCTGGGGGGCGAATCGGGTACGCGCTCGGATGGGGATTTGCGCTGTCCGGATTTCTCATGCAGATCGCGGGTTTTGTATTCCGCATCCTCATTTCCGGACGCGCGCCGGTGACGAATATGTATGAATCTGTCGTGTGGGTCGCCTTCGGCACGATCTTGTTCGCCCTTATTTTTGAGGCCATTTACCGGAGCCGGTATTTCCTTCTCGGTGCCGTGCCTGTGGCGGTGACATCCCTCATTTTAGCGGATACGCAGACAGTCATTCTCGATCGCTCGATCCACCCGCTTGTTCCGGTTCTGTCCGATAATTTCTGGCTCACGACGCACGTTCTCACGATCACGCTCAGCTACGCCGCCTTCGCTCTCGCGCTCGGTGTGGGGCACATCATCCTCGGTAAATCCATTTTCGGAACCAAAGCCTCTCCAGCATTGCACAACTACCTCTATCGCACGCTTCAGGTTGGCGTACTCTTGTTGGCCACCGGTACCATCCTCGGCGGGGTGTGGGCGAATTACTCGTGGGGACGCTTCTGGGATTGGGATCCCAAGGAAACCTGGGCGCTCATCGCGCTTCT
>CAYRTN010000212.1:0-2967 GCA_964427235.1 uncultured Chthoniobacter sp.
TGGATGGAGTAATCTCCGTTTCGCTTTGTTCTGCGGCCGCGCAAAAGCAGGCCCCCAATAAAATCAGCCCCCCAGCGATATAAACCCACATGAGCGCGAGCATGAGGGCGCCAAACGATCCGTAGATGGCATTATAATTCACGATCTTGGCGACGTAGTTTCCGAAGAGTCCTTGCCCCACTTGCAAGGCGAGAGTGATGACTAGAGCCGCTCCCCATATTTGCTTGAAGAAAATCTTGCGTCCAGGAGCCAGCACGTAAAGCGCACTGAGAGCATAAAACGTCAACCCTCCCGCCACTAGATACCTGCCGCAACTCAGGGTCAACGCAATCGCGTGAAACTTCATGTTCGGCATCTGATCCTGTAGCAACTCCTCCAATAGTGCAAAGAACTCACCCGCTGCCTGGAGCGCCACGGGCGCCACAAGACCAATCCCTAGCGCACTTGCAATGACTCCCATCATGAGAAGATTTTTGAGGGGTAGCTTCCACCACGGAATATCAATCCGATGCCATGCCCGATTCACCCCTTGAACAAGCGCTTGAAAAAAACGAATCGAACACCAAATCAATATGAACAGGGAGAGAAGGCTAACGCCATTGCGAGACTTATGGAGAGCTTCCGCCATGTGCCAGACCAGTTTTTGCTGGTCTAACTCCATCGGAAAAAAGTTTTCCGCTGTCGCAATCACCACCTCTGGCTTCACGATCACCGAACCGAGAACGAGAAAAAGCGCGAAAAGAGGAACTAGAGAAAAAAGCGCATAATAAGCAAAGGAGGCGGCACGCTGTTCACCCTCGATTTCAATAAAAATCAAAACAGCATCACGGGTGAGCTTCCAGCTATTCCGCAGAAATGTCTTAATCAAGCGCATGGAGAGAGGTAGAGTAAATCAAACACGACCGCATATTCCACACGCATATCCGATCTGGCCGAGGCCAAAAAAAACGCGAATGGCATTGCTACCATCCGCGTTTGTAAGCTGATCGCGAGAGATTACAAGCCCACTTGAACGGTGAGAGAGGACTTCTTATCGTCTTTTCCGTCCTGACCTTCTTTGGATTTGTCTTTCTTGCAACCATCACAGGAACCGGCAAAAACGGAGGAGGCGGTGAAGGCTACAACTACTGCTGCACAAACGATGAGGTGTTTCATATAGGATTTTACGCTCGCCCAGAAACGAGCATTGTCAATGAGATATTCTCCGTAAAATTAGGCTCGGCTCATGTAGGTGCCGTCAACCGTGCTGACTTTCACCAATTCGCCTTCTTTAATGAACAAAGGCACGTTGATAATCTTACCAGTCTCAAGTGTCGCCTGCTTCTGCACGTTGTTGGCGGAATCACCACGCACGCCCTCAGGAGATTCAGTGACTTTGAGAACTACGGAAGACGGCAACTCAATTTGAGCTGGGCGACCTTCGATGCTAAGGACTTCGACTTTGAGATTCTCGACGAGATATTGTTTCGCGTCAGCAATGAGTTCTTCGTTCAACGTGATCGTCTCATAGGTCGCGGTATCCATGAAATGGTAGCCATGATGGTCACTGTAGCTGAACTCGAGTGGTTGGCGCTGAACGTCCACCACATCTACCTTTTCCGTCGAGGAAAATCGAATATCGGCAGACTTGCCCGTTCCGATATACCGGACAATGCATTGCACGAATGCACGAAGATTGCCTGGTGTGCGATGTTGAATTTCAAGAACAATGGCCGGATTTCCGTTGTAACGGATGGCCATCCCTTTGCGAAGATCGTTGGCTGCTGGCATAAATAGAGTCCCGAACACTATTCCTATTCGGAATTTTGACAAGGAGCGAAATGGGTGCACCAATCGAACGAGGAAAAAGCTATCAACACCTAGAGGCTGGATGTTTTTTTCGACAGTTGACTAAATCTGAAGCGCTATCAGATGGCTGCCTTACATGGATTCGAACCATGACAAAATGATCCAGAATCATTTGTGCTACCGTTACACCATAAGGCAAAATGGGGAGCGAGAATCTACGCTTTGCTCAATCGTTGGGTAAAGATGTTTTTCGGATTTTTCACGCCTTGAGTACGACCCTATAGCGTGGGCTTCCCTTCTCGAGGCGGTCGATGGCTTTATTGACTTCAGAAAGTGGAAATTCCTCCACCATGGGTGCGATGCCGTGACGGGCGCAAAACTCAAGCATGAGTGCCGTCGTGGCTGGGCTCCCAAGTGGGGAACCGGAGAAGGAACGCTGCCCCATAATGAGCGGGAACGCATCCAGTGCGACCGGTTCGGGAATAGCTCCGACTGTGTGTAGGCGTCCCTTGGGAGCAAGAGCCGCGACATAAGCCATCCACTCAAGCGGGACAGCGACGGTGCTAATGATGAAATCAAAGCGACCTGCTTCAGCTTTCAGAGCCTCGCGATCGCGGGAGTTAACGACGCGATGGGCACCGAGCTTGGTGAGTTCGTCTGCTTTATCGGGCGTTGAGGAAAAGGCAGTGACTTCGCAGCCCCACTTATTGAGAAACTGGATAGCAAGATGGCCAAGACCGCCGGCACCGATGACTCCGACACGATCAGTCGGTCGGACATTAAATTCCACGATAGGACTGAAAACTGTAATGCCACCGCAAAAGAGGGGGCCTGCGCTGACGGCGGGTAAAGCTTCGGGAATTTTGATAGCCCAAGCCCAGTGGGCTCGCACGAGATCCGCAAATCCCCCGTGACGACCTACGATCGTCCCTTCACCGGATCCACAGAGATTGTGGTCGCCGCCCATGCATTGAGGGCAAGTCATACAGCTCTCCGAAAACCAACCGAGGCCGACACGATCACCGACCTTGAGATTCTTGACTAACGATCCAACAACTTCGACTCGTCCAACGACCTCATGGCCAGAAACCAGCGGGTAGGTCGTGAAGCCCCACTCATTGCGAAGCATGCTCAGATCCGAATGGCAAATACCGCAATACTCGACGCGGATATCGACAT
>CAYRTN010000213.1:0-2959 GCA_964427235.1 uncultured Chthoniobacter sp.
GGAGGAATTTTTGAACAATTTTTTGGCGGCAATGGGGGTGGCGTGGATTCCTCGGGACGCCAGCGCGGTTCCGATCTCCGTTACGATTTGCAGATCACCCTGGAAGAGGCGGCGAAGGGTTGCGAAAAGGAAATCGAAATTCGCAAACTCGACGGCTGCGAACCCTGTGGCGGAACCGGTGCCCAAAAGGGCTCGAAGGCCATCACTTGCACGACGTGCCGCGGACGCGGCCAAGTCGCCGTCGCACGCGGCTTCTTTCAAGTCGCTCAAACCTGTCCGGCCTGCCACGGCAGCGGAAGAATCATCGAAAAACCATGCTCCTCGTGTCAGGGCGATGGGAGGGTCGAAAAAACGAGTCGCGTTAAAATCAAAATCCCACCTGGCATTGACAGCGAGTCACGCCTTCGCAGCACGGGCGGTGGCGAGGCCGGATTGCGCGGTGGCCCGCCCGGCGATCTCTACGTTGTAGTACACATTAAGGAACACGAGGTTTTTACCCGCAATGGCATGGACCTCACCTGCGAGGTGCCGATCCCCTTTTCGACAGCCGCCCTCGGCGGCGAGATCCAAGTGCCCACACTGGACGGCGCGGTAAACTTGAAAATCCCCGCCGGCACGCAGAGCGCATCCACCTTCCGCATTCGTGGCCTGGGGATGCCTGCCCTCCAGGGCTTGGCTAAGGGCGACATTATCACCTACGTTCAGGTCGAGGTCCCAATCCGCCTTAACCCAGATCAGCGCGAGGCTTTGCAGACCTTCGCAGAACTTTGCGGTGAGGAAAATAATCCGATCAACACAAGCTTCTACGATCGCATAAAATCATTTTTCACCTGAGGCCATGATTCTCTCCACCGCCCAGATGCTCGAAGCAGAGGCCAGCGCCTTTGCGGAGGGGCACACGGCGGAGGAACTCATGGAGCTGGCGGGACGGCAGTTGGCGGATTTAGTTCGCCAGTTCCATTCCACACCCGGTATATGCCGCGTTTTTTTTGGTAAGGGTCACAATGCCGGCGACGTTCTGGTCGCCGCGCGCCACCTCGCAATGGATGGATGGGCGATCGCATTGGACCCCGTTTTCGCGGAAGCTTCCCTGTCCCCGCTAACAGCGATCCAACTCTCCCGAATACCGCGCAGCCCGCTCGGCAAGGCACGCCCACTGGTCGTCTTGGACGGAATTCTTGGCGTAGGCACAAAGGGTGATCCGCGCGAGCCAGTCGCCTCCGCCATCCATCGCATCAACCATCTCCGTGAGCACCATGCTGCTTGGGTACTCGCTGCAGATTTACCAAGCGGACTCCGTGAAGAAACGGTCGGCGATCCCTGCGTGAAGGCGGATGTGACCATGGCGATGGGGTTTGTGAAATCCTGCCTCATGGCTGACCACGCAACGGATTTCGTCGGGCGCCTTGCCGTCGCTGACCTTCCCGTCCTGAGCGCACCGGCGGACTCGGATTTGGCAGAAATCGTCACGCCTAAGATCCTGTCCCTACCGCCATGGTCTTTCGATAGACACAAGGGAATGTCCGGCCGCGTCGCGATCATTGCCGGCTCGCGGTCTTATCCGGGTGCAGCCCGCCTTTGTTCGGCAGCTGCAGTCAAAGCGGGTGCGGGCCTAGTCACTCTGGTCGTTCCGCCTGATTGCGTCGCCACACTCTCCGCTTCTGTGATTCCGGAGGTGATGGTCCGTTCGTTAGATGATTTCAGCGTTCTTTTGAA
Organism: uncultured Chthoniobacter sp.; assembly: GCA_964427235.1. GTDB lineage: Bacteria > Verrucomicrobiota > Verrucomicrobiia > Chthoniobacterales > Terrimicrobiaceae > UBA967. The sequence continues at coordinate 1,717 of CAYRTN010000213.1, forward strand.
CGAAAAATGGGATGCCTTTGGCATCGGGCCTGGGCTCGGGCGCTCGAGAGATGAGATGATCTGCGACTTTTTGCGACATTGCTCCGCGCCGTGCGTTGTGGATGCCGATGCCTTGAATGCGCTTGCTGGTCAAATGGAGATTCTCCAAGAAAACGCAGGCCCAAGATTGCTCACACCACATCCGTTGGAGATGGAAAGACTCTATCCCCGCAAGGGCCGCAACCGACGGCAGTGGCTGTCCGATTTTGTTGCCAAATATCCAGTCACACTTCTTCTCAAGGGCTCGAGAACACTCGTCGGAAATAACAAAACGCCACTCGCCTTCAATACCACCGGCCACCCTGGAATGGCCAGCGGTGGAATGGGCGATGTGCTCACGGGCGTCTCCGCCGCGCTGATCGCACAAGGCAGGGACATCACGGAGTCCGCGCGACTCGCCGCTTGGATCTGTGGACGCGCCGCCGAACTGGCCATCCGCGACAATACCGTTTCGCAGGAATCGCTCACCGCGAGCGACGTCATCGACCACTTAGGCCGGGCCTTCCTCGATCTTCGCGAGGGTGTTTTTTAGAACACCTTTTCCCTTACAAAACCGTCCGAATCTGAATCGAATCGAAACGCGCTTCGGCAAACATCACATCGCTGAGGATGATGAGTTTGTCCCCGCTTACAATGAGACCTCGCCGATGCAATTCCTGCTCCGCATCGACCACGTTGTGCTCCGGATTAACCCCGAACGGGAGGCAAATCGCATGCGTGTTCCAATTCAACGTGAGACGACGCATGACTTCCTCGCTCGGAGTGAAAGCGAAAATCGGCGCTCGTTCGGGGCGAAGGTGACTCGCTTCATCGGCCATCCGACCTTCGCGAGTGAAGAGAACCAACTTTGCATTTTCGAGCGAGTTCGCAAGGGTCACCGCAGCATGAACGGTTTTCTGTCTTTGCGTTTCCAGAATCGCACTGGAAGCATAGCCAGCCCCACCGCTCAGAGCGATACGCCGAGCTACGCGGTCGAGGACCTTCACGCATTCCACCGGATATTTTCCCGTCGCCGTCTCCCCGCTCAGCATGACCGCATCCGCCTGCTCGAAGACGGCGTTGGCGACATCTGTGATCTCCGCGCGTGTGGGGATCGGATTTTCAATCATGCTTTCGAGCATGTGAGTGGCCACGATAACCGGACGACCTATCTCGAGGCATTTTTTAATAATCCGACGCTGAATGATCGGTAGTTCCTCCATCT
>CAYRTN010000214.1:0-2934 GCA_964427235.1 uncultured Chthoniobacter sp.
CACGTTGCGAAACCGCACCGAGCAACTTCACCGCAGCTTCCGGTTGACCGTCCGCAATGAGCGCACGAGCATAGAGGAGATTGGCCTCATCACCTGCATTCGGCTTGCCTATCAGGGGAATGGTCTCCTCGATTTTGAGCAGAGCGACTTTAGGAAATCCCGAATCCAAAGCGGTACGGGCGCTTTCCAAAAGATCCTGCGCAGACAGAACCATCACACCGCTGAGAAGGAAAAAAATCACACGCTTCATATTTTAAGATATTTTTTGAGATAGTGCCCGGTATGACTTTGGGCGGATTGCGCAACCTTCTCGGGCGTTCCTTGCGCGACGATCTCCCCTCCCCCTGATCCCCCTTCGGGACCAAGATCAATGATCCAGTCGGCACACTTGATGACCTCCAGATTGTGTTCGATGACGATGAGTGTGTTCCGGGAGTTGCGGAGTTTCATGAGGACTTCGAGAAGTTTGTGGATATCCGCAAAGTGGAGGCCCGTTGTGGGTTCGTCGAGGAGATAGATCGTTCGACCCGTTGCACGCTTAGAGAGTTCGGCCGCCAGTTTGATTCGCTGAGCCTCACCGCCTGAGAGAGTGGTCGCCGATTGACCTAACCGCAAATAACCCAACCCAACATCTTGAAGAGTATCCAACTTGCTTGCCAGCGCGGGAACACTTCGGAAAAACCGGGACGCCTCATCGACGGTCATGTCCAATACATCGGCAATATTTTTGCCCTTATACGTGATCTCGAGTGTCTCACGATTGTAGCGCCGACCTTGGCAGATCTCGCACTCCACATAGACGTCAGCAAGAAAGTGCATTTCGATGCGAATGAAACCATCCCCTTGGCAGTGCTCACAGCGTCCCCCTTTGTTGTTAAAGGAAAATCGACTCGCGTCGTAGCCGCGAACCCGGGAAGCCGGCAATTCACTAAAGAGATCGCGAATGGGACCGAGTGCCCCGGTGTAGGTGGCTGGATTCGAACGGGGCGTACGGCCAACCGGACTTTGATCAATGACGACGACCTTGTCGAACTGCTCGATACCTTGGATCGAGCGATGCGCTCCCGGACGCGACCTCGCGCGGTTTAAGTCACGCTCGAGGGCCACACGAAGAATGTCATTCACGAGCGTGGATTTGCCACTACCCGAGATTCCGGTCACGCAAGTCAGGCAACCTGCCGGGAAGGAAGCGGTGATATTTTTCAGGTTATTTTCTGTGGCTCCCACAACGCGCAACCATCCGTCGCCGATTTCACCAACCTCGGCACCGGTCACCCTTGGCGCGACACGTTGACGGGGAACTGGGATGTGAATCGTCCCATTGAGATATTGGGCCGTAAGCGAATCGGGATTATCCAAAATCTCAGCCAGTGTCCCCTGGGCCACCAAGGCTCCACCACGCGGACCGGCTCCCGGCCCGAGATCTAAAATATGGTCGGCCGCACGGATTGTGTCTTCGTCGTGCTCGACAACGATGACGGAGTTTCCGAGATCGCGAAGATCACGGAGCGTTTGGATAAGCCTGTCATTGTCTCTCTGGTGCAGACCGATGCTAGGTTCATCAAGCACATAGAGAACACCGGAGAGCCCCGATCCGATCTGGGTCGCTAACCGTATACGCTGGGCCTCACCGCCAGAGAGTGTCCCGCTCTCGCGACTGAGTTGAAGATATCCGAGGCCGACTTCATTGAGAAATCTAAGGCGCTGTCGAACCTCACGCAGGACATCTTTCACGATTTCCACATCACTGGGAGCGACTTTGAGTTCCTCCATAGCGCGAGCAGCCTCTGCGATGGTCAGTCCACACATCTCCTGAATGCCATATTCACGGTCATCCAGTGTACTGAGTGTCACCGCGAGAATTTCCGGCCTTAATCGTGCCCCACCGCAAACACGACAGACTCGTCGCCCTTGATAGGCACGGAGTCGCTTGCGGGTGAACTCGCTTTTTGTCGTCGCGTAAAGGTTCTCCAACTGCGCAATCACGCCCTCGAACGGCTTCGATGATGTCCGGTTCGCTCCGATCGCCATGCGAATGCTTCGATCTCCCGAACCTTGCAGGACAAGCGAGCGGAAACCCTCCGGCAAATCCTGCCAAGGCTTTTCCAAAGGCGCAGGGGTATCTGAAACGAGCCCCTCCAGCAGAGCAGCGTAATAGGCCTTCATTCGTGGATTCGCCTGCTTCCATGGGCGAACAGCTCCTTGCGCGATGTTTTTTTCTGCATCCACGATCAGATCGGGATCGAAAAAGTTCTCCGTTCCGATTCCATGACAGGCCGGACAGGCACCGAGATGACTATTGAAGGAAAAATGCTTCGGCGTCAGGCGAGTCATTGTAAATCCCGTGGCGGGATTGCAAAAATCGGTGGAAAATTTTTCGTCCGTCCAAGTCGATGCGGAGGGCTCCTGACGGGTGGTAGAGATTTTGCCTCCCCCTAGCCGTAGCGCCGTTTCAATCGAGTCGGTGAGGCGCTGGCCGAGATCCGGACGAATGACGAGACGATCAACAACCGCTTCGATCCAGTGGGGTTTGGTTTTTTCGAGGCGGATCGGCTCCGGTCTAGTGAGCTCGATCACCTCGCCATCCACACGAATTCTCACGAACCCCTCCCTGCGGGCCTTCTCGATCACATCCCGAAACTCTCCGACTTGCCCAGAAATCAGTGGGGCAAGAACAAGGAACTTCGTGCCCTCGGGCCAGCGAAGGATGGCATCGGTGATCTCCTGCGGAGTCTGACGCGCCACACACTCCCCAGTTTTGGGGTCATGGGGAACTCCCGTCGATGAAAATAAAAGCCGCAGATAATCAAAAATCTCCGTCGTCGTCGCAATGGTCGAACGTGGATTCGCACTGGATGTACGCTGCTCGATGGCAATCGCCGGCGAGAGACCCTCGATATAGTCGACATCCGGTTTTTGCATTTGGTCCAAAAA
>CAYRTN010000215.1:0-2931 GCA_964427235.1 uncultured Chthoniobacter sp.
TGGTATAGGCAACGCAGCGCACTCGCGAGCCTGATGTTCTGCCTGATGGCAACGGCTACCGCTGGGATGGCGGCTTGTGAGCTTTGGATGATGAGCGTCCAAACCACACACGAGTACAATCATGCCCTTCAGTGCTTCAATGTTCTACGCTGGATGATCACGCTCTCGATGGTCGGATTTGTTCACTATTATCTGGGCACAGGGCGCAAGTGGTTGGCTCTCTCCGTTTGCGGATTGAGAACCGTTGGCCTCCTCTTGAATTTCACCTTAACTCCGAACATCTACTACTCCTCGATTACCGAATTGAGGAAGATCATGTTTCTCGGAAAATCTGTAACCATCGTGGAAGGCACCCCCAATCCACTCATGCTCGTGGGACAACTTAGCCTTATTTTGCTGGCTGTGTATTTGGTGGATGCGACGGTGAGAGGTCACAGAATCGGCATCCATCGAGCCCTCATCGTGGGCACAAGCATGCTGGTTTTTGTGATGGCTCTCTCGGTCCAAACGATGATTGTTCTGTGGGGGGACGTGGATTCCCCGATCGTCGCGAGCCTTTTCTTCATGGGAATCGTCGCAACTATGGGACTGGAACTCAGTAATGACATGGTTCGCGCCGCCATTTTAGCCAGCAATCTTCAAAACCGGGAGTACGAACTCCACCGCGAACGTCAACTGACCGATGCCATTTTTGAGAGTGCCCCAGGCATGCTCTACCTTCACGCAAGGGAGGGCCAAATCATTCGTTGGAATTCCCGACACGAAAAAATCACCGGCTACTCGAATGAGGAAACAAAACTTATGAAGGCCGAGAATCTTTTCCGTCCCGAGGATCTCCCCAAACTGAATCGAAGCTGGGATCGTGCGTTTTCCAAGGGCAGCGACGAGCTCGTTGTCGATCTGATCCGTAAGGACGGACAGGCTATTCGCCACCTTTTCTCGATGGTTCGTGTGGAGGTTCGAGGAAAACCCCATTTGGTCGGCATCGGGGTTGATTTGAGTTCCCAGCGCGCATTGGCAATTGAAACGGCCCAGCACAATGAGGAAATGGCCCAACTCGCCCAAATGGCATCAATGAGCGAGCTATCCAGTTCCATCGCCCACGAACTCAACCAACCGCTCACGATCATTCTCAGCAACGCCCAAGCCGCACAGCGCCTACTAACTCACGAGGAACCAGATATAAAGGAACTTCGAGAAATCCTTGACGACATCGTCAGCGCCGACATCCGAGCTGCTGATGTTATCAAAAAACTGCGCACGATTTTGAGTCGTGGTGAGCCCGCTCTCGAGCAGGTGGAGCCAATGGAATTATTTGATAAAGCCATCAGTCTCGCGCAAGCGGATGTGGATACCTCCGGAGCCTTCATTAGCAAAAGAATAGCCGCCAACCTTCCACAACTATACGCCGATCGAATTCCAGTAGAACAAGTTCTGCTTAACCTTATTAAAAATGCCTGCGATGCAATGGAGGACACTGATCCCACCTCTCGGCATTTGTCACTTTCGTGCAACCAGGACACAAGATTTATTCAATTTTCCGTGCAGGATAACGGATGTGGATTGCCAGAAGAAGTCGAACGCATTTTTGATGCTTTTCATTCCACTAAGCCAAGCGGCTTGGGTCTGGGTCTAGCCATATCACGCACGATTATCCGAGCACACGGCGGGCAACTCTGGGCTGAGTCAGCCAAAGACCGTGGCGCCATATTTCACTTCACCCTTCCCTTAGACGCTTCCAACTCATGACTACTAAACAAAAAGTTTATCTCGTTGATGACGAACCTGCACTCCTCCGAGCACTTTCGCGCCTTCTCCGCGCAGAAGGATTTGAGGTGATTCCCTTCGGAAGCGCTGCCGACTTTCTCGCTGCATACGAGCCGAATACCCCCGCCTGCATCGTGCTTGATGTCTCGATGCCCATGATGACCGGACTTGAGCTACAGCAACATCTGCTCGAAGCCACGTCAAACCTCTCAGTCATCTTCCTCACTGCAAACGGAGACATCCCCATGAGCGTTCGTGCAATCAAGGCCGGAGCTGTCGACTTCTTAACAAAACCCGTAAAAGACTCTGAACTTATTGGCGCCATTAAACTTGGAATCAAAAAAACAAACGAAAAACAATCAACCCTGAATGAAATAACATCCCTAAGAAAACGCCTTAAGCTTTTAACATTAAGAGAACAGGAAGTTTTGCTTCACGTCGCATCAGGAGAACCTAACAAGCAAATCGCTTCCGCCCTAGGGATAACAGAGCAAACAGTCAAAGTCCATCGCGGTCGAGTGATGCACAAAATGGGAGTCGAGTCTCTAGCGCAATTAGTTCTCATAGCGGAGCGCCTCGGACTTCTTCTTAAGAATAATTAAATCATACAACTAAAGTGCAATGGACTTATTTTGTTAAAAATTGGATAAATTCGGCCTGCCTGCCCCCAGCTATTTACTGAAATTAAAAATCAAACTTTCTATGGATTTTTTTGCATCATGATATTCAAAAAACACAAGCAAAATAGTTAGCTCAAAATAACGTGCTCAACCCCCATTATCTTTTAGTTTTTTTCTGATTCGGAAGAATGCTCAAACCAGTTAAATTGCTGATTTGTTGCTTGGCGTTGCTTGCTTATTTCAGCCTGCATCATGCCTCCGCTCAGACCGTACTCACTGTTCGTGAGGCGGAGTTCCGCTCCCGTTGGACCGGACCCCAGGAAGATCGTACAATCACGCCTCAGTATTTCGAGCCCGATGGTGGCCTCACTGAGAAGGAGGCAGGCGCGTCTCCGCCTGGACAGACCTTAGCAAAGCTCTCAGAAAACATGGATCGCCTCGCCGATAATTTTCGTCGCCGTCTCCATTTCGGCCCGCTGGAATTCTCCCTCGGCGTCACCAGTGGATGGGAGTACTCCTCCCAAACATCCACGGGCGAAGCCAC
>CAYRTN010000216.1:0-2923 GCA_964427235.1 uncultured Chthoniobacter sp.
CGCTCCCAGAACCCGTAAAAAATCCAACCTCAAAACCGTCCCAAAAGAGTCTTAACTTAGCGCCATTTCACACTGCCCCGGTTCCATTTCCCCATTTCCCACGATGCCCGTGGCCACACGCTTGCCATTATCCGTTAAATGAAGGTGCAGGCGGCCAGCTGAGGCCCGGGTTTCGGGAACCCAGATGTTTTTGTATCGCAAAAAATGAGACGGTTCGGCTCCAGTTCGATATGGAGCCCTTTTTCGACGCCCTCGATCTCATACGAGTAGCGGCAAGACTCCCGCAACTGCACGGGCGCAATGCCCTGTTTCGCCGGCCTCCTCCGCCGAGATCACCAGCAACGGCTCGCTGCCTTCCGGCTCTTCGTCGTTTTCCTTGCGCACGTGCGCGATCCGGATGGTCGCGAAGAGATTTTCGCCATCATCAAATCACTCCACCAGAGGCTGGCTATTTTCGCTTGGCACCATACCGAGGATTGCGAGCGTGGTGACGAACAACCAAAATCCGAGTGCCGGCACCGGTCTCGCGAAAAAGAAAATTGTAGGGGAACCTCTGCAGGTTCGCCCGCTTGTAACCACCGACCCGCTCATTGAAATGCTCGGGGTTATCAGTGACCTCTAAAACCTTGCCTCGAAATTCCTCATAAAAATCATCCGCCAACTGGGAATCCGCCACCTCCTCGTAATATCTCATGATGGCATCCACTTCCGCGAAGACCCGGGGATGGAAAAAAACATTCACCGTGTTCGCCGACTCAGAATTTTTTGATCAAATTCAGCGAGAGTCAGCCCCATCGAGGGGTTGTCATCCAGCTCCGCATCCCGCCGCTTCGCTTCCGCAAGACCACCATCTGGCTCCGAAAAGAGCCCAGGCAGCGAATCCAGAATGTGCATGGCCAAAGTGGCCCTCTGGTGTTCAGGGAGTTCCAGTGCAAGGTTTTCTACTGTGGCAAGGGTGGTCATATAGGGAAATTACGAATGGGCAACCGAAGTGCAATGGGAATTTGCATGGATCGGACCGATGCCGAGACTGTTGGAAGCAGCCCGTAGGGTGAGCGGAAGCGAGTCAATTAACAGGATGGGGCAAATTTTAGATTTTGGATTTTGAATTGGTGGTCCTCCTACGCGCTTCGCGGCTCCGGCGTGATGCAACCTCCTGCGCGCTTCGGGACTCCGGTGGGACAAGTTTGGCAGGGGAAGCACATCGAAGATGGCCCAAAGGGCGCAGCAAGCGGGGCGCAAGCAAGGCAACGGAGTGCCCTCCAGATTTTTGCCTCGGGTCATTTTTCTTTCTTCGGGCGTGGGGCTCGGGTGGGTTCAGGCAGGAACTCGACGACTTTCCCGTCTTTCCAAACGGCCATCGGAACGCCCATGAGACGATGCTTCTCAGCGGCTTTCTCGACAGCCCTATTCATGACCTTGGAAATTTCTTGGATGCGTTGGTGAGCGGTTTTCATGACAGGTCGATATGTGGTGAGATTTTCCGGAATGTGATGGAGTTTTCGATTTGGAAGCCGCCCATCGTTTTCGAAAAAACAGGCTTCGGAGGGCAAGTGGATGCGTCAAAGAGAAAGAACTCGTCTGCGATCGCAAAATAGGCGCGGAGATTATCAAGCGAGCGCTGGAACCTTCGGCGGATGTCGACCGAGGGAACATGGTGGCCTCCAAGCTTCACTCGACCTTTGACGCGAGCGACGGCGACCTTGGGCGATGGTAACCAGAGGTAATAAAGCACTACGCGGAAGCCCTCTTTTTTTAATTTCGCTAAGGTGGAGAGGTAACCTCGACCGGAGAGTGTGGATTCGAAGCCGAAGGTTTTTTTAGCTAGGCCAAATTCGTTGATGCGCTCCAAAACAAAACGCCCAGCCCGAAGCGCGCTGCGAGTGGGGTCAAGGGGTGAAAAACCGGCGGCGATGAGATCGGCATTCACAAACTCTGTGCACTTTGCCAAAGCTGGCAGGTGCTCCAGAGCGAAGGTGGATTTGCCCGCGCCGTTCGGTTCCGCAATCAAATGGCAAACGGGTGCGTGCGGTGTTGGTTTCATTGTCCGAATCCGGAAAACATCAAACTATCTTGATTGTAGAGTAAAAGAGGAACCAAGACGAATGCCAAATGGACTCTGGCATTCATAGTTTTGCCTCCGCCTCGTAGTTCCCAAGCACAGGATCGAAGGGACGAGTGATGATGAATTTTGAATGCTGGATTTTGGATTCATTCAGAGTTTTTATGGGCTTCGAAATTTCCAAGAACTTCTCCTATGTCGACGTTAAATCCTATGGATATGGAGTGTTCAGTTTGTAAGCATTAAGTTTTTTAGTCGGGGTGGACACTGATTTAATCGATTCTAGAGTTCCTTAACAAGTGGGTCGAGAGGCTTTTTCTATGAGCATCAATCATCGGTTAATCATAAATGACATTCGGGTTCATTTCGCGAGGGCCCAACTAGGTGTTGGTTTGGAGTCATGGTCCTTTCTCAATTTTCGGTTGTTTCTTGGTTGGTGTGGGCCAAGTCTCGTCGCTGCTGCCTATGCTTGAGGAATCAATGGCCATGGCTTGGGGTGGAGGTCGGCTTCGTCGTGTTCGGCAGGAAGACCGCGAAATTCAAGCGAGTAGATGTGCTTGAAAAAATCTGCTGCCTGAGGGTGCAATTCTCTCATCACGGTTGAGAGTTTTTGGGGGTGAATAGATCACATCGAACGGGCTTAGTTTACGCTTGGAGTCCGAAGATCTGGGGTGCGACCTTGGCGAGGATGTGCGGGTGGGGCTCCAAGAGTTTTGCAGCATGTTTCTTCGCGCAAAAAGACTTAGCCGGTACAGGAGCATCGTCCACCGACTCGATCCAAAAGTTCACAACAAACTTCCGCAGCGTTTCTATGACGTCGTGGTTCCTCGAGCCATAAAATCGGTAATCCTCCAAAAACCA
>CAYRTN010000217.1:0-2916 GCA_964427235.1 uncultured Chthoniobacter sp.
CGATGGTCAGGCATCTTTACGTTCACATTCCGTTTTGTCCGAAGATATGTCCGTATTGTAGCTTCTACAAGGAAGCGAGCGACCGGAATAAAACACAGGCCTTTTTGGATTCTGTTCTTCTCGAAGCCGAATTCGAGAGCGAGGGCCTCCAACCGCATACGATTTTCTTCGGTGGAGGAACTCCTACAGCCCTTTCCACACCGCAGTTGCAGTTCCTTATTGGGGGACTCGCCGAGCGGATTGATTTTTCAGAACTTCAGGAATTCACCATCGAGATGAACCCAGCCACGGTTTCACACGAAAAAGCATCCGCCCTCCTCGCGATGGGCGTCAATCGTGTCAGTATGGGGGTTCAATCTTGGGACGATGGGTTGCTCAAAACTCTCGGGCGTGTGCATTCCGCAGCCCAAGCCAAGCGGAGCTATCACATCCTTCGCGAGGCGGGGGTCCCGAATGTGAACTTGGATCTGATATTTGGAATTCCCGGTCAGACTCGTGAGCAGTGGGCAGATTCGATCCAGCAAACGATCGATCTCGCGCCTGATCACATTTCCGCCTATTGCCTCACTTACGAAGAGGACACCGAGTTTTTCCTGCGACTTCAGCGTGGAGAAATGGCGCCCGAGCCCCAGCGGGATTCCGATTACTTTGAAATGGCGATGGATCGCCTCACCGCAGCGGGGTTTGCTCAATATGAGATTTCGAATTACGCCCGACCCGGCCGCGAATGCGCTCACAACCTGGGTTATTGGCGCGCCAAGGACTATGCCGGTCTTGGGCCAAGCGCTTTTTCCACCCGCGATGGACTTCGGCGCAGAACGGTTGCCAATACCGCCGAATACATCCGACGGATGCAGGAGGGCGAGGATCGCTTTGATTTTACTGAGGTCATCGATGCCACGATTCGACAGTCGGAACAAATCGCGCTCGCTCTTCGCACAAGCGATGGCCTGCCTGTGGAAATGGTTTCTCCCTCTCACTTGGCGGCCCTTCAGAATGGCGGACTCATCACACGCAAGGATGATCGGATATTTTTGACCCGGGACGGAAAACTTGTGGCAGATGAGATTGCAGTTGAGTTGATGTAAGGCAGATGACCCGCTCGGGCATCTTTGAATCGACGTGGGGAGGGGATTTCACTTAGATGGGCGGCAACCAATCTCATCCTGTAATCAAACCGACCACCGCGATGCCAAGAATCATTAAATCCGCTCTCATTCAGGCAACCTGTCCCTTTGATGGGAGTTCCGATCCGCGCTCCATTCGCACGGCGATGATCGATAAACACATGGCGCTCATTGAAGAGGCCGCCACTAAAGGAGTTCAGATTCTCTGCATGCAGGAACTTTTCTATGGGCCGTATTTTCCAGCGGAGCAGGAGATGCGTTGGTATGACATCACGGAAGAGATTCCCAATGGGCCCACGATTCAACTGATGATGGAGACCGCTCGCCGGTTGGGTATGGTGCTCGTCGTTCCCATTTACGAGGTTGATGGAACGGGAATCTACTACAATACAGCGGCTGTGATTGATGCCGATGGCCGGTTTCTTGGCAAATATCGCAAATCGCATCTCCCGCATTGCCATCCCGGGTTTTGGGAGAAGTTTTATTTCCGTCCCGGTAATCTTGGTTATCCCGTTTTTGAAACGGCCGTTGGCAAAGTGGGTGTCTATCTTTGCTATGACAGACACTTTCCCGAGGGCGCTCGTTGCCTCGGCCTCAATGGCGCGGAGATCGTTTTCAATCCCTCCGCCACCGTGGCTGGTCTGAGTGAGCATTTGTGGAAGATCGAGCAACCTGCGCACGCCGTCGCAAACCAGTATTTCATCGCCGCGATCAATCGCGTTGGCTTTGAAAAACCTTGGAATATTGGGGAGTTCTACGGGCAAAGCTACTTCTGCGATCCGCGCGGTCAGATGGTTGCCGTGGCTTCACGCGACAAAGATGAGTTACTGATAGCTGATCTTGATCTCGGGATGATCCAAGAAGTTCGGAACGTGTGGCAATTCTACCGTGATCGCCGCCCAGAATCTTACGGGCCAATCACCTTGCCTTAGCGTAAAACCATGGCCTTGCTCATTCAAAACGGCGAGATCGTCACGGCTACCGGTCGGCAGTTTGCGGACATCCTTTGCGAGGGCGAAACGATTCAGGCGATTGGAAAAAATCTCCCCGTTCCGGTCGGCACTGAGGTTCTTGATGCCACGGGCTGCCTTATTTTTCCAGGTTTCATCGATCCCCATGTGCATATTCATCTCCCATTCATGGGCACCAGCGCGAAGGACACCCACGCCACGGCCAGTCAGGCAGCTGTCCTAGGAGGAACGACGACCTATATCGAGATGTGTTGCCCCTCGAGAGAGGAAGATCCGGCAACGGCATTTCATCTCTGGAAGAAGAAAGCGGCGGAGGGTTCGGTTTGCGACTATTCCTTTCATCTCGGTGTAACGCGGCTTCAGGATGGGGATGCTGATGCCTTGCGTCGTCTTGTGCGTGAGGAGGGCGTTGCCTCCTTCAAAGTCTTCCTCGCCTACAAGGGGGCCTTTGGAATTAACGATGAGGAGTTGTATCAAACTCTCAAACTCGCCCGTGAACTCGGTGTGATCGTGACGGCCCATTGTGAAAATGCCGACCTCATTGCCGAGCGCCAGGCTGAGTTGATCAAACAAGGAAAACTCGGCCCCGAGTGGCATGAACCCTCCCGTCCCATCGATGTCGAGGTCGAGGGATGTCATCACCTCATGACTTTTGCCAAGCTCACTGGGGCTCATGTTTACGTCGTGCATACCAGCTGTGGCGAGGCCTTGAATGTGATTGCTGATGCCCGTTCACAAGGCGTTCAGGCCTGGGTCGAAACGGTCATTCCCTATCTCACGTTGGACAGTTCCTTTGCCGAAAAACCGAATTTCGAAGG
>CAYRTN010000218.1:0-2901 GCA_964427235.1 uncultured Chthoniobacter sp.
CTGGTCTACTTTCTCGCCACCCTACCCATCGGAACCAAAGGAGCAGACCGCAGCACACAGGCGAGACGCGCTGTGCCCCTCTACTAAAATCCAAAAGCAAGCGGCTTTTGGTATAATATGTTATTCGCTTATATCCGCCGCGCTCGTCTTTTGCAGCGGCTGTGCTACCCAGTCCACGAAACGCGTCGGCATGGTGATTCAACTCCAGCCGAAAAAGCTGGAGGAATACAAGCGGCTCCACGCCGATTCCAATCCTGGCGTGCGTGATCTACTCGTCAAATATCACATACGCAATTTCTCGATTTTCCTCCAGAAGATCGAGGGCAAGTGGTATGAGTTCGGATACTACGAATACACCGGCAAAGACTTCGAAACCGACATGGCGAAGCTGGACGCTGAGCCCCGCAACAAGGAGTGGCTGAAGGTCTGCGATCCCATGCAGATGCCCCTGACTGGCTCGAAGGGCTGGACCCAGATGGAGCAGGTCTATTTCAACAAATAAAAAGGAAACGACCCATGCACTTCTTGAAAACATTCCTTCTCGGTGGCTGCCTGCTTGCCGCCACCCAGCCGTTCTCCTGCCTGGCCCAGGAGACGTTTGATATACGCAAGCATTTCGACTGGCAGATTGCCATCTGCTACCACCCGATGTATCTGCTCGTGGACGAGGATCGGGGCGAACCGACTATTGGCGAGCGCATTCCGCCGTGGGGCGCCGCTACCGCTGAACAATATCTGGAGCGGGTGAAGCGCAATCTCGCCTCGCTCGAGAAAGATCCGAAGCTGACGCTCAATTACGAATGGGCAGCGTGCGCGCTGGAAGACATTTCGGTTCGCTTCCCCGATGTGATGCAGCGGATGCAGGCGGCGCACCAACGGGGCCAGTTGGATTTTGTCGGTGGTGAGTATTCATTGGCTCACACCTGCGTTCACGGTTCGGAGGCCAACTGGCAGCAGTTTGAGCAAGGGTTGCCGATTTTCCAGAGGCTCTTCGGCCAGCGCGTCAACATCCATGCGCACCAGGAGAATCACCTGTATCCGCAAGTCCCGCAAGTTTTGCGGCACTTTGGTTACGATTTCGTGGTAATGCCGAACTACCCTTGGCAAATTACGATTACCGAGGGGCCGTTCCAACTCCTCGGGCATGAAAGTGGCATTTACCTGCGGAAAGGCGAGGAGTTCATCCACACTCACGCGCCTGACGGCACGAATATTCCAGGCTACTTCGCCACCGCCGTTCGGTCGACGAAGCCAAATGACGAATATATGAAAGATTTGTGGAGCTGTCCGCCGCTCTGGATCGATTTTCCCGACCTCGAGGAATACCGCAATCCTATTGCCTGGGCGCGGCCGGTGTTGCTGGGACCGGCCGTGGAGGAACGGTTCAAAGCCGCCCCGCCGCGAGCTTGCGGCACTATCCAGATTGGTTACTGCTACACCGAAGGTATTTGGGCTGAGGAGCATTTGCGCGCCAGCAAAGCGGCCGAAGAATCCACGGTGTTGGTGGGCAATATGCTCGCGATGTCGCGATTGGCTGGCAAGCCGCTCGACCGTCAGGACAAACTTGGCCTCCTCTGGCGCACAGTGCTGAAATATCAGGATCACGATGCCACATGGATTGAGGTTACCGATCTGCGCCGTAAAGCCATCGACCAGTTCAAAAATGTCGTGGCGGAAGACCGCAAGCTGATGGGCGAAGTCGCGGCTTCCCTGGTGCAACCGGACCCCAACTCGATCGCCATTTTTAATGGATTGCCCCGGCCTCGCACCGCTTTGCTGGAAGTCGGCGCCGATGAAGTCCCCGGCGGCGGGGCAAAGTTGCAGAAGGTGGGTGAGAAATTTGTGGGTTTTGTTGATCTGCCTGCAAGTGGTTATCGGAGCTTCCCGCTCGCCAAGGGTTCCGGTGGTGAGTCAAAAGAAGTTCCCCTGCCGGAACAACTGAATACGAAGTTCTACCGCGTGAAGCTCTCGAAGGAAGGTTTGATGGAGACGCTCACCACCGCTAAGGGCCGGAAGCTCGTAACCAGCGGCGATTACCTCGGCGGTGAAATCCGAGCGGTGATCGGCAACCTTTGGGTGAACAATCGCTCGTCGACCTGCAAGTTCTACGACGGTGACGTGTGTAGCGTGCTGGAACGCACGGGTATATTTGGGCAAGCGCAGAGCGGCCCAGCCATTGGCCGTGGCATCCCAATGCGCGAGCGCTACATTTTCTTCAAGCATCAACCGGTGATCAAAGTCGAAGTGGAATGTGACTTTGACGGCGACGAAATCGGCGACTTTCACATCGAAAAAACCAAGCTTAATGTCTACTATCCCACACCGGGTGGAGACATCCGGCATGATGCGCCATTCGGATTCGAGTCGGCCCGGGAAGGCGACCAGATCCTATCCCAGAACTGGGTTCAGTGCGGAGGCTTAACTTATGTGAACCGTGGCACTCCCAAGCATTGGGTGCAAAACGGAGTCATCGCCAACACACTTGCTTGGGGCGGGAAAGAGTGGACCAATCGCATTCACTACGCTTGGTGGAAAAAACGCGCTCCTAAATACGACCTGCGTCTCTACGGGCAGCAAAAGCTCGAGTATTTCTTGATCCCGTCCGACTCCTCAGATGGGGTGGCGGCCACTCACGAGGTTGAGGCATTAACAGCCCCGGTTTTCATCGCTCCAGGCACAGGTGAAAAATCGTGGGGTAGCGTGAAGGATGACTCCCTTGCCGTGACTTCGTTGTTCGAGAAGGATGGCCAGGTCTGGTTGCGTGGTTACCAAATGCCTTCCGAGAAAAAAGGCCGCTTTCGCGATTGGGAAATCTTCAACGTGCCGGCGGAAGAAATGTTCCGAAAATGAAACTGACGAAGGACTTGGAAGGAAATGTGATGTTGTTGTGCCGGCCCTTAG
>CAYRTN010000219.1:0-2884 GCA_964427235.1 uncultured Chthoniobacter sp.
GGCGTGCTGATATTCCTGACGTTGATGGGCGAGGCCTTCTTCGGCTATCTGTTGCCGTGGGGGCAGATGTCGTTCTGGGGCGCGCAGGTGATCATCAACCTGTTTGATGCACTGCCGGTGATCGGCCCCGACCTGTCGACCTGGATTCGCGGCGATTTCGTCATTTCCGACGCCACCCTGAACCGTTTCTTCGCTTTCCACGTGATTGCGATCCCGCTGGTGCTGCTCGGCCTCGTCGCCGCGCACATCATGGCGCTGCATGAAGTGGGTTCGAACAACCCCGATGGCGTCGAGATCAAGCTGCACAAGGATGCCAAGGGCATACCGCTCGACGGCATCCCGTTCCATCCGTATTACACGGTGAAGGACCTGGTCGGCGTGGTGGTATTCCTGTTCCTGTTCTTCCTGGTGGTGTTTTTCATGCCGGAGATGGGTGGGTATTTCCTGGAATACAACAACTTCATCCCCGCTGACGCGTTGAAGACGCCGCCGCACATTGCGCCGGTGTGGTACTTCACGCCGTATTACTCGATCCTGCGCGCGATTACCGAGGACTTCATGCTGGTGCTGGCGATCGGTGTTGCGGCGTACGTGGTGCTGATCTGGCTGACCACCCGCAATGCGCTGGTGAAAATGGCGGCGCCTGCCATCGGCCTCGTGGTGATCGTGCTGATGAAGGGCGGCCCGCTGGCGATCGAGGCGAAAGTCTGGGGTGTCGCGATGATGGGCGCGGCAACGCTGATTTTCTTCCTGATGCCGTGGCTGGATCAAAGTCCGGTGAAGTCGATCCGCTACAAGGGCCCGCTGTTCCGCACGGCGCTGTCTATTTTTGTCATCGTGTTCATCGTGCTCGGCTATTACGGCACGCAGACGGTGACGCCGGCCGGCACCGTCATCTCGCAGATTGGCACACTGATTTATTTCTCGTTCTTCCTGCTGATGCCCTGGTATTCGGCAATGGACAAGACCAAGCCCGTGCCTGACCGGGTGACCATGTAATGGGCAAAAACATGAACAAAAAACTCAAGCATCTGTTGGCAGTCCTGCTGCTGGCCCCGGCGTTCGCGCTGGCGGCGGGCGCCGAGATCAAGCTGGATCGCGCGCCGATCGACCAAAACGACCAGGCCTCGCTGCAGCGCGGCGCCCGGCATTTCGTCAACTACTGCCTGAACTGCCACAGCGCGAGCTATATGCGCTACAACCGGCTGCGTGATATCGGGCTCACCGAACAGCAGATTGTCGACAACCTGTTGTTTACCGGCGGCAAAGTCGGCGACCTGATGAAGGTGGCGATGGATCCCAAGGAATCGAAAGTCTGGTTCGGCGCTGCGCCGCCCGAGCTTTCGGTGATCGCGCGTTCGCGGGCTTCGGAAGCGGGTTCCGGCGCGGACTGGCTGTACAGCTACCTGCGCAGCTTCTACCGTGATGCCGAGCGCCCGACCGGCTGGAACAACACCGTGTTCGCCAATGTCGGCATGCCGCACGTGCTGTGGGAACTGCAGGGCGAGCAGGTGCTGGCCGAGCGCAAGGTGCAGGGCGCAGGGTTCGAGAAGGCCGAAATGGCGCTCAAACTCGACAAGCCCGGCAAGCTGAGCCCGGTCGAATACGATCAGATGGTTGCCGATCTGGTGAACTACATGGTGTTCATGGCAGAGCCAGCGCGTTCCAGCCGTACCACCATCGGCATCTTTGTGCTGTTTGCGCTGAGCCTGCTGTTCATTCTGGCTTATGCGCTGAAGAAGGAGTACTGGAAAGACGTGCACTGACGGCGACCTCCGGACTGCCAGGGGCCGTGCGCGGACAACGCGTTACGGCCCCGGCTTTCTGAACCGCCGGGCAATTGATGCACCCGCCCCTTCCGATTTATTGATGCCTTTCCGCCACGGATAACTGATCATGATGACACTCTACTCGGGCACCACCTGCCCCTTCAGCCAACGCTGCCGTTTCGTGCTCTACGAAAAAGGCATGGATTTCCAGATCATCGACGTCGACCTGTTCAACAAACCGGAAGACCTCGCGGTGATGAATCCGTACAACCAGGTGCCGGTGCTGGTTGAGCGCGACCTGATCCTCTACGAATCGAACATCATCAACGAATACATCGATGAACGCTTCCCGCACCCCCAGCTGATGCCGGCGGACCCGGTGATGCGCGCCCGTGCGCGTCTGTTCCTGTACCGTTTCGAACAGGAAATGTTCTCGCACGTGATCCACATCGAGAAGGGCACCCAGAAGCAGGCCGACAAGGGCCGCCAGGTCATTCGTGATGCACTGACCCAGATCGCACCGGTGTTCGCCAAGCAGAAATACATGCTGGGCGAAGAGTTCTCGATGCTCGACGTGGCCATCGCGCCGCTGCTGTGGCGCCTGGACCATTACGGCATCCAGCTCGGCAAACAGGCTGCGCCGCTGATGAAATACGCCGAACGGCTGTTCAGCCGTCCCGCGTACATCGACGCGCTGACTGCCTCCGAAAAGGTAATGCGCAAGTAAGCGCGCGGGTTTTCAGTCGTGGCCGAGCGTTCGACCAAGCCGTACCTGATCCGCGCCATTCATGAATGGGCCTGCGACAGCGGTTTGACGCCCTATATCTCGGTCAAGGTCGACGAAAACACCCGCGTGCCTGCCGAGCATGTGCGTAACGGCGAAATCGTGTTGAACCTCGGTTATGACGCCACGCACAGGCTGACTATCGGCAATGACCTGATCCAGTTTTCCGCGCGCTTCGGCGGCGTGTCGCGCGAATGTTCGGTGCCGGTGTCCGCAGTGCAGGGCATCTTCGCGCGGGAAAACGGGCAGGGCCTGTTCTTCCCGGAAGAAACCCAGGCCCAGTCGATCGGCGGCAGCGGCAACCCCGTCGAAAGCACCGGTGCCGAGTCGC
>CAYRTN010000220.1:0-2878 GCA_964427235.1 uncultured Chthoniobacter sp.
ACCGTTCCTGAGCTTCGGGGGGAGGCTCGCCTGAGATGATACTACAAGGGAGAAACGCTTCGTTATACATGGTGCTTTCGTTCAGATGAGATTTTCTAACTCATCCTTGAGTGCGCCGCGGCACACATTCTCATAATGGCCGATTAGGGCTGCGATCATGTCTGCATTGGAAAACCGAGCGGCCTGCCGAAACCCAAGCTCGCGCCGATGCTGAGCATCGGAAAGGGTCGCGCCTAATGCCGCGGCTAGGCGGGACGCCGCCTCGTTTTCGTCTGTTGGGTCAATGTAGGCAACGGCTCCGCCGCCAACCTCGCGTAGCGACGCCCGATCGCTGCAGACGACCGGACAGCCCACCGCGAGCGCCTCAAGCACGGGCCAGCCGAATCCTTCCTCCAACGAGGGGAACAACAAGGCCGCGGCGCGGGCGTAAAGGGCATTGAGCGTAGCGTTCTCCACGCTGCCCAACTCAATGACTTTCGCTTCAGCTGGACGGCACACCAAGAGTTGGCGCAGCTCCTGCGAAAAGGGCTTGCCCGCCATCACCAAGGGTAGCCGACCTCCTTGAGCCACATAAGCGAAATAAATCCGCAGCACCCCCGCCCTGTTTTTATACCACTGGTTGCCCCCAATATGAAAAAGGTAGCCCGCCACACCCAAGTCCTGCACTTCCGGCAGGCCCGCAAGCCCAGCCTTTGCCGCAGCGTCTGCCATCGGCGCATAGGGATGATTCAGCGCATTGTGCACGGTGAAACTTTTGTCAGCCAAAGCGGGCTCCAGCTTAAGCAAGTCCCGACGCGTCGCGTCTGAATCGCAGATAACCTGCGCAGACTGGGCTAGACCCCTCCGTATCCAAGCCTGCAAGCAACGGCCCGAGAATCCCGTAGGATTCTGCTGAAAGTGCCCATGGGCAGACCGGATCGCGAGCACATCATGGCAGGTGATGACATGCGGCACGCCTTTCAACTCATTGGAATACATTGCATTGGAATGATCGCAAATATGCACCACCCGGCCCGACACACGGCGCGCCTCTCGGTGAAGCTGCCGGGGAAAGAGCACAAACTTATCGAGGTAGCCTAGCCACTTACCGAGACCGTGGGCCGTGGAATGAAATCGACTGAAGAACACTCGCGGTCGAATGACTTCAACCCGCACCCCACGGTCGTGCAGCCCGTGCTCCACCATTTCCGCATACCGCAGCATGCTTTCCTGCCGGTCGGGCAGATAGTTGCTCACGAGCAGAACCTGCATCAAAGAATTATTTTGTGGTTAAACAGAAGAGTAAAGGCTTATTCCAAAGTCGTTTACGCTCATGATGACGTCCGCCAAGATCTATTCGCTCGAATCGGAACGTAACGTCGTATCAGCACTCGTTGCGAGAAGCTCAGCGCGACAGTTCTTACTTTTGTAACGTTCGCTACAGTATTGGATCGATGGCCTTCCGAGGTTTGGAAATACCCCTAAGCATTTAATACCAACGTCATTTCAGTTTTTGACTTCTGGTAGCTGCGAGCGTGAGCGAGTGGTGTTTCGAGTATCGTCCGGATATAACGAGACGTTGGTATAAGCGAAGAAGAGCTGCCTCCGGACTTCTCAACTGTAACCCGTCTGTTTATCTCAAGATTTTTTTTAGGCGTAGTGCCGGCTTCTCGAAAATGAAATAGCTTGCGATGGCCACAGCGAACACCACCACAAAATTAAGTGGAAATAAGATAACTGCCGCCCCACCATCTTTCATAAAAAAGAGGCCGTTCCACACATATAGGCCATAACTAATTATGCCGATCCCCCGGAGGACGCGAAGATTTAGCATTTTATAAAGCCAGGTATCGGCATAATTCACCGCGTAGAAAATAACTAGAGCGATGGCCGAAAGCTCCAATGTCTTGCCGACCAAAAGACTGTAGCCTCCGCCCAGGAGAGCTGCGAGTGGTCTATGTATTAGCAGCGGAAAGGCCAGAGCGACACCCATCACGCACGGTATCTGCACTAGCCTATTCAATCGGCTTCGCCAGATGGGATCATGGGATAGCTCAGCGAGCAGAACGCCCATGGCTATGCAATCGAAACTATTGGGGAACGCCCGATCAAGGGCCCATTTTTGATCGGCAGGAAGCATGAGATAACTGATCACGCGCGTGAGAGGGGTCAAGACGATGACCATCACGGCAAACGATCTTAGGCGCCCCTGGATGCCCAACAGCATCATAATCGGCCAAAAAAGATAAAACTGCTCTTCGAAGGCGAGAGACCAGAAATGGCCAACATTAAGCTCGCTTGCGGCACGGTCTATATCCAGCCATGGCGTTATATTTTGAGAAAATGTCAGCACGCGGAAATAATTACTCACCGGCATTTTAAAAAATCCCGTCTCCTCCAAGGCCGCGATTACAAGGAGGTAAAGAAACATGCACGGAAGAATTCTTAAGGCACGCCGCACATAAAAGCTTTTCCAATCAAAAGATCCCTTCTCCGCGATCTCTGCTGCGCCCAGCGAATACATAAGATAGCCACTCAACACGAAAAATATTCTGACCCCAAGAGGACCGTCAGCCCAAAGCGCGGCCCACTCCGGAACCCAATTTGGAAAAGAGAACGCCCCATGGTTTACCAGGACCATCACAATCGCCACACCGCGAATTCCGTCGAGGCTGGGAATCTTTGTCTTGGCGTGCAGCTCAGACACAAGCGTCGCGGCCTCCTGCGAGTCTACAGATATAGTATAGCAAGATATGTGAACGAAGACGGAACTTCATTTTTTCTGCTGTGCTCAAAAAAAATCGATCCACAATGCAGTTCCGATCGAATGGTTTGAATTCGTGGGGCAGATTCAAGAATCAATTCGAAGAACGGCTTGATATAAGGAGTTCACTAAAAC
>CAYRTN010000221.1:0-2877 GCA_964427235.1 uncultured Chthoniobacter sp.
CAGCAAGCCCTTACCTGGAGTTTATTGAAGAGACAAAAATGCTCTCTTCAATCAAGAACTAGAATACTTGGTGCGCCCGAGGGCATGTCTGCGAGCCTTCAGTGCGGCAGGAAGCCTCGATCGGTCGCAGTGATCCCGGTTCGGAAACCAAACAGGATGATTAAAGGTCGGAAAGTGCGATTCCGATTTTCCGACCTTGTTGTTGGAGCGAGCGGCATACGTCAGTACCAGCAGTTCGTCTTGCGTACCCTTCGGCAGGATATTAACGCCGCCGCTGGTTACCTACCTGCGGGCACAGCAATGACGAATTGACCGTCAAAGAAACAGTCACCGCAGAGATACAGAGGCTGTACAGTATTGCCTCATGACGGACGCCGGGATGGCGTATGGAAGAACAGGAACGCGCCGCAGGAAGTCGGTGTTTGGACGGCCGGGCGTTTTGAACGGTATCCGGCAGCAGACGCCTAGATATTCGATGTGCAGGACAACCCGGTCGCGGGCGTGCTGGAGAGCACGCCATTATCTCTTCCAGGTCCGCCTTGCACTGGAACACCTGATTGGTTCAGCGCACTAGTTGCTGAGAGCCGGGGAGGTGGCGTCCTCAGCCTTGGGTGCAGAGCCAGACTCCTCCGGGTGTTCAAAGTTCAGAGTTACTTCCGGGAAAAGCGCAACCAGTTCAAGTTCAACTTCCGAGAACTTGTAGCCATTAACCTGCAAGTCCGCGGCGGTCTCGTCCAAATCCAACAAGCCCAGCAGGATGGCACGTTCGATAGTACCATATTGTTTTCCCGGGTCTTGAAACTCGCTCCGGAGTTTGGCTTCGGCGGTTTCGTCAAGCGGGTTCCGCACCTCAAGGGTTAGCGCGATCTTGGGAATAATGTCAGGCGAGATGCCGATCATTGAGAGGTCGTAGCCTGTCCGGCTGACATCCTTCGAAAATGACTCCAGCTCGGACTTGAGTTTGGTGGCAAACTTTACCTTCTCTGCTGCAACATCGGCCTCAGTCTTGCCGATTACATCCCAGGCCATCGTCCACGCTTGTTGAAAAGGATAGGCCAGGGTGTCAATCGACTCATTGACCATCCGGTATCCCCAATTCACCCAGCCCCCATCGGCCGCAGTGTCTTGAGCGCTGGCGGGCACGGCGCTCAGCGCCAGCAGTCCCGCAAATGCCACTGTCCTTGTCAATTTCATTTTATGTCCCCAAAGTTGTGAATAAGCACTGTAGGTTATGAGACGCAATGCCGATAAGTAACACACGATCCCGTAGAATCACAGTATACTAGAATTGGTTTGTTAATTCCTTCTATGTCACAAGCAGTTAAAATTGGCTCGCCTAGATCAACCAATTCGCCGCTATCTGCTTCCTCTGACAACATCATGACGAAAGTGGATCCCGCCATTGTAAGCAGAACGAAAAAGGGATCAGGCTTAGGAGATTTAAGGGTCATGATATCCTGGCGCGCTGGTAAAGTTGTATGGTCAATAGGCTCCCGGTCACACTCTGCTCTTACAAAGCGGCAGCTCTGGTTTTTCAGAGGACGCCCATCTCCTCTTTCTAGTTCCGTGGACAAGGACATCGACAATGAGAGTTTCCGTAAGCACGTTGGCAGGCGTCACGGCCATTGCTGCCGTGGGAGTCGCCGGGGGGCAGTTCACTGCTGCGCAAGCTGGGGACGCCGTGCTGCAGGTCTTCGCCTCGCCGCTGGTGATTGATCAGGCCAATTTCGTTAGCAATGTGGCCGGGTTCTCATCCGTCGAGACGATTGAACTGCAGTCCATCGCCGCGCTCCAGAGATTATGCGCCGCCGCCAATGACGGAATTCCCTCAGTCGCCGTGGTGGGTACCAAGATTACTGCTAACATTTCGGATGAATGCGTGTCGAATGGTGTAGGCGACCTGTTGGAAGCTTCACTCGGTTTCAGTACGCTGGTGCTGGTGCAAAAGGCATCAGACCCGGCGATGAACCTGTCTTCCAAGGTGCTCTACCAGGCCTTGGCCCACGATGTGCCAAACGACGAGTCTTTCAAACCGAACACGGCCAAGACGTGGTCTGACGTCGAATCCAGCCTTCCTAACCTCGACATTCGCCTCTTCGTTGGACCGCCCGGTGGCGCGGCTCGCAGGGTCTTCGAGGATGAGGCGATGGTAGGTGGTTGCCGCCAATTCAGCGTTGTGCAGAGCATTTTTGACGCCAAGACCAGGGTTTCGACTTGCACCAAATTCAAGGAAGGCGCCGTTCTCGAGGTTGACAGTTTGGACGAACGCGTCGCTGCCCTGCGCGCGGCGGCGCCGGGCGCAGTGGCAGTATTGCCGATCAACATCGCACTGAAGCACAAGGACTGGCTGCGGATCGTTCCGTTCGACGGCTTCCTGCCGACGCCCGAGAGCATAAATGCCGAAGACTATGTTCTCACTGTACCTATCTACGTCTATGTGCGACCGGAATACATAGCCAAGGAGGGCCCCGTCCGATTGTGGATGGAGGAGATGCTGAGCGAGGAGGCTATTGGCGACGCGGGCTACGGCAAGGATCATGGACTGATAGAGTTGCCGGCAGCGACGCGTGAGTGGCAGCGCCGCTCGATGTTTAAGTAGGGGGAGGAGTAAATTGATGAGAATGCTGAAAAAAGATAACTGGTTACTGGCCGTCTCCCTCGCATTTGGTGTAGCCGCCTCCTTCACCCCGGCAAGCGCCACCGCGTCGGGGGAGCAGGCGGCCGGCACCCAAAGCTATGTGGATCAGGCTTTGGGTACCGCGGGCCAGTACTGGACTACAATTTCAGATACGCTTCTGTCCTGGCTTCCGGGCCTTCCCTCAGGATCGGTCATCACAAGGCATTTAGAAAGTCCGCGTGAGATGTCCGACACGGACT
>CAYRTN010000222.1:0-2798 GCA_964427235.1 uncultured Chthoniobacter sp.
ATCCCCTCAAAAAAGAAGAGTTGAACGATGCTGTCAAAATCCTTCCAGGCTGGGATTATGTGGAAGGTCGGCTTTGTTCGGAGTTTCAATTTAAAAACTTCGTTCAAGCATTCGCCTTCATGACAGGTGTCGCTCTGGAGGCTGAAAAAATGAACCACCATCCGGATTGGTCGAATTCCTTCAACGTGGTTCGCATCAGCCTTGTCTCGCACGATTCCGATTGCGTCACTGACAAGGACATCCTCCTTGCGAGGAAAATCCAACAACTCGCGGCCGTCTACAAAGACTAACTCTAGCACGAGCGCATAATCACCCCGTGATTCCGGAGGAAACAATTGCGCCTCGCGACCTCAAAGCTAGTGACGCACGACATGGATCGCGCGTTAAAATAAAAAACCCGTTCTGCGGTTAAGCAGAACGGGTCTCTTCCACAGCCCTTGCGGGCTGATGCGGAGGGGAAATTAGATCGCGGCCTTGAAAGCTTTGCCAGGAACAAACTTCACAGTCTTGGAAGCCTTGATTTTGATTTTTGCACCAGTCTTGGGATTCACACCGGCACGGGCTTTGCGGTTGCTGATTTTGAAAGTACCGAATCCAATGAGTTGGACGGTCTTTGTTTTTTTGACTCCAAGCTTGATGCCATCGATGACGGCGTTCACTGCGCGCTCGGCATCCGCTTTGGTGGAGTCGAGTGTTTTTTGTACTGCTACTGTGAGTTCAACTTTGTTCATGTTTTGTGGGTTTTGTATTTGGTGTTGTCGTTGAAACGGCGAACGGTTCAAGACCAGCAAAATCGGCATGCACTGTCAAGCGAAGCTCGAATTATTTAAATGAGTCCGATCAATTGGACTCATCGGCGGCGACAGGCTCGGGAGCGGGATTGGATGGCTCTTCTGGTTTTGGAGTTTTCGCTACAGGATCTTTCTCCGGCTCCTTCGCGCTGGCTTTTTTGGAATTGTAGATTTCGCGAAAGGCTTTCCCGATAAGCGGAGCCGCATGAGAACCACCATGCACTGATTGGTCGTTCGGCTCTCCTTCATAGAGCGCGGTGAAGGCGTAGCGAGGCTCGCCAGCAGACATGAATCCTGTAAACCAAGCCGCGATGCGCTGCCGATCAGTCGGCCCCCATTGCGCCGTGCCAGTCTTACCTGCCACATCGATTCCTTTGACTTGTGCACTGTGCGCGGTGCCTTGGCCATCGCTGGTCACGGCAACAAGCGCCTTGCGCAATTCGTCGCGAACACTCGGCGACACAGGAATCTCCTCGCGAATGCGATCGGGGTAAGCGGCGATGACCTTGTTATCAATCGTCTGAACTTGGAGAACAAGACGGGCCTGATGGACCACACCCCCATTTGCAACGATGGACATGGCCTGCGTCATTTGAAGCGGGCTGATAAGGATGTCACCTTGCCCGATCGACATATTCGCCACATCGCCACCTTTGATTGTGCGCTTGTGCACGCGCTGCATATAGTCGTCATCGGGAATGTTGCCCACGGCCTCGGCTCGGAGTGGAATGCCGGTGCGCCGCCCGAGACCGAGCTGTGTCGCATATTGGATGATAGGTTCCGATCCGATCTTCAGCCCCGCTTGATAAAACCAAGTATTGCAGGATTGCGTCAGCGCCTCCTTGAAATTCAATCGACCGGCATCAACTTTCTTCCAGTTTTTAAAAACATGGTTTCCAACGGAAAATTCTCTCGGGCAGGCAAACATCTCGTCGGGTTTGATCAGTCCCGAATTCAGCGCAGCAAGGCCCACAAAGGTTTTGAAGGTCGATCCCGGTGGATAGGCAGAACGGAACGCCCTAGGCACAAGGGGATCGGCAGGGTCATTCGAATAGGCTGAAAAAACACTCTGTTTGACGGTGGGAACAAAGTCATTGGGATTGAATGCCGGATACGAAACCATGGCCAAGATTTCTCCACTATTGGGATCCATTACAACCATCGCTCCGCGCTTGGCATTTTTTGCGAGCGTCTTCTCACACGTCTCCTGAATAGTCATATCGAGTGTGGTGATGACGTTGTATCCCGGCACAGGTTGCCGCGCGACACGTTCCGAGGATTTTTTCCCATCTGGGCCGAAGGTGATTTGAAGGAGTCCTGGTTGACCACGCAGCTCCTTGTCGAAAATCTGCTCTATCCCCTCCCGCCCCTCGCTCTCAGGGAAGATGAGATCGTTGTTCTCGATTGGCCTAGCGGAGAGGGGAGCTTGCGGACCCGTGTAGCCAATGATGTGCGCAGCAAGCGGTCCACTCGGATAGAAGCGCACATAGGTTTGCCTCAATACCTGATCGGGCGGCATATTTTTTTGGAGCTTGGTGATTTCGCCGGGCAAGAGATCCTCGGCGATATCCAGAGGAAGAACGCCGCGGTTCTTGTAGTGATTGAGAATCGTGGCATCGGGCACTTTCATATCCCGATTAATGAGGCTGCTCGAGAGCGCAATCTGACGACGTGCAAACGAAACGATCTTCTCATCTGTCCAGTCCAATGGTGTCGGAAAAATGATAGCGAGATTATAGCTCACGCGATTTTGCGCGAGGGGAAGACCGTTGCGGTCGGTGATTTGGCCGCGCGGTGCGGGAATAAGAAGCGAGAACGTTCGAGCCTGCTTTTGCGTCTCCCATGTGGGCTTCGGATTTTCCACGATGCCCGTATTGTCGATCATCGTATCTCGGGCCATCAGGACGACCGGAAACAGGAAGAACATGGCGAACTTGCAAAATTTCATCTTCGCACGATAGCAAATGCGTTTTTATTCTCGAATGGAAAAAACTTTTAAGATTGCGC
>CAYRTN010000223.1:0-2773 GCA_964427235.1 uncultured Chthoniobacter sp.
CCTCGACGAAGTCCTTGTGGGCGGCGAGTTGGGAGCCGTTTTGCGGGATGACGAGAGCGGCGGGATTTTTCGCGCGGGCGCGGGCAGCGATCGCTTTCACCCAGTCCACCATGTCGCGGCGATAGGTCTGCTTGGTCTCTGGGTTCATGCGGTCGTCCAGGTAATTGTCGGCTCCCTGTTCATACGTCTGGAAGCCGTCCACGATGTCCAGATACACGCCGTCGAAACCGCTCGCCATCGCGTCATCAATCGCAGCCAGCATGAGCTTTTGCCATTCGGCGTTCCAATATTTGACCTGATAATTCCCCTTCCACTCCGGGTTCTCGATCCCGAGCCACACCGGTGCGGCTGCAGTACGCTTGCCACCGCTGCCCCACTCAGGGTGCCAATAAGGACGGTAGTCCTCCGCCTCGCCTATGGAAATGTAGGCGACCACTTTTCGTCCCGCTTTGCCGCTGCGGATCGCGTCAAGATCGGCTCCCTCCCATGGCGTGTCGCAAGAGAAAGCCGTATCGAGCACAATCCAATCGCGTCCACTCTCCTTGAGTTGCGCGACGGCCGCGGATTTTGTTTTTGCGAAGGAATCGGCCTGCAAGATGTAGGCGAACGAGCTGGGGCTTGATTCCGCACAGGCAAAATGCGCCAGCGTGAGAATCAAAATAGGGACGAAAAAAGCAGGGGGGAGCATAACGGATTAATAACGACTGATTTTTTTGAAGGGTATTGTTCGAGGGGTTCGGCGGACTCCGAGATGGCGCCCATTTTTACGACTTCGAAGTTCTTGCCTTTCACATGGCGAAGTGATGTGAGTTCGTTAGATACCCAGCGCTCATCGGGTGCGCCGCTGATGAACCAGTCGCCACCGTTGTCGGCAAGGATCATGCCGTGGGTTTTCAATCCCTCGAGTATGACTCTGGCCGCCCCGGTGTATTGGCTGGTATCGAAGCTGGCCTTGAGGCGCACGCGCATGCCCATGGGCGGCAGGTTTTCCTCTTGGTGCGGGCTCGCAAAGTGCGTAGCGGGCGGCACGTAGGCGCGGCGGGATTTTTTGACGGTGAAGCGCAGGGCATGCGTGAGTTTCTGGGTGCCGCAAATCTCGTCGTAGCGGGCAAGGCCGGGCAGGATGGGCAAGCCGGCGGCATCCGCACTGGTCCAGCCTGCGGGGCGTGGCGCGGGCGCTTTCAAATCAAACACACTGCCGCTGTAAGCATGCCATGATTTACCGCCGTCGACAGGGAAGGCGCGGTAGATTTCGTATAGCTTCCAGTTATCCTTATCGAGCACGAGAACGTGGCGGTCGCCGACGCTTTGGGTGCCGCCTTCGATCCACGCATCGGGCGGAATGGGATACGGACCGGGATCGCTCTCGTCTTTGCCTTCGTTGAAGATCACCGGCACCTTCGGCTGACCGCCACTCACCACGTAATACGGAATGCCTGCCGGCGCACCCTGCCAGACAACGCCAAAGTCTTCGTGCAGTTCCTTCTCTGCGCCGATACTGGCAATGATCGCATCGCTGCGTGGGTCCACAGGGTCTTTGGAGACATCGCGATTCCATTCATCATTCGCCGGCATGAGCAAAGCACCGCCAAGATCAGTATTCGGGCCGGTGTTGAAGTCTGGAGGTTTTCCTTTGGTGTCGAGAATCTTGGTCAGCGTCGCACCGCCTTCGGTAGAGAAGTTTAAACCATCGGTGTGCACAAACCTCGTGTCGCGCTGAACCGGCTCGCCACAGACTGCGGCGGGCAATGCCAGCAACAGAGCGACGAGGGTGGTAAATTTTCCCAGCATTTTTATTTTGTGATTTCAATCATGTGAAAGACATCGTCTTCATCGTCCTCATTCACCAAGGAGAAATCGCTGTTGAGTGGACCTTTATTGGCAAACTCTCCGTCGGCGATGGTGATGTTTTTGCTCACCCACCTGCCGCTATTGGTTTTGGTAATGGAAACCGCCGTTTTGTCCGGATCGGATGAGGCATCATAACGGACGGAAAATTTTCCGGTCCCTTGATCTAGGTAAATGAGTTTTAGTGTCATTGGGCCTTTGGCTCCCTGGGGAAGAAAATGATCATCCAGGTCGAAATACATCTGGTTCCGCCCGCTGGCATTTTCAAATCCCCGTGCATAACGGCCGTAGGGCTGATCCGCTGGCCCGACGCGCCACAATCCGACACTGGTTTTATTCGCATCGATCTGGGTGATAAAACGGCTGTAGTTTCTGGCGATCAGCCCGAATCCGACATCGTTCATCGCTTTGGCCTCAAGGAGGTAATTGGATCCTGAAAGGGATGTGGCCGCATTCAAGTCACCGACTTTTGCTCCGTATTTCTGGAATTCCGATTCCATTTTCTGCATGCGCTCTCCGTTGCTCTGGACGGCCTTCCCATATTGCCCTTCGGGGAAGCGAACGGTATCCGCACTATCAAGCACATCACGCAGGGCGATAAATGCATACGGGCTGGTCTGAGGCCGTTTGTAGTAGGAATAACGACTGGCAAACGCAAAACCCTCATCGTAATTGCCCGTTTTTACAGTGCCATAGTCAACCTCCCAGAGGTCAAGCCCCCGATCCACCGTGGAAATGGCGGTCCAATAATAATTCCATATTGGATTTTCCTTAAAGATCCCGCCCTGCGCGAATTTGGAAAACTCGCCACGCACAAACTCCGGCTTCTTGCCGTTCAGCCCGTAAAAAGTGGGGCGAAGCTCGGTGTCCTGCTCAATTTCACCATTGGCCTGATACCCGATGGCAATCGTGAACTGCTGCTTAC
>CAYRTN010000224.1:0-2768 GCA_964427235.1 uncultured Chthoniobacter sp.
TTGTGGGGCGTATTGGTTAGTCCCCCGTGATCTTCCGTAGTGGGCTTGAAGGTGAGTTTTCGTTCGACGAGATGAAGCATGCGTCAATACTGCATGAAAAAAGGAGCGTGTGATAATCACACGCTCCTTATAGTGTACCTGGGAATATCCCAGGTTGTCTGCACAAAGTTGGCTTCTTACGCCTCCTGAGCAGCTTGCTCCACGTCAGCGCCGGCCTCAGCCATAGCTTCCATGTTCTTTGGCCAGAGGCAGATAACATCCTCTCCTGGAACTTGGTATACGCCGAGCTCGTCACCATCACGGCGGAATCCGTAACGAACTGCTCCACCGTTGTCACGAAGGAGGTCGCGCGCTGTTTTGTCTTGGCCGCTGAACCAGAGCTGTTGGTAACGCTCAAGGAGAGCGTTATCATCGAGGAGTTCGCGGTCAAGCATGGCAAGACAACGAGTATCGATGTTTACTTCACCAAGAAGATCAGTTGCTTCCTTCACTGCTTCGGCAGGTCCGAATGAGTCACCTTCTGGGTGAACTACAATCGTGTACGCGAACGGATCCCGCTCAATGCGGTACGTTCCTCGGGTTACCGAGATAACCTTTCCGCCGTATTCGCGAATAACTTGGTTCTTAACGTCTGCTGCCTCATCAAGAACAGCTGCCATCTTCTCGATGAACTGTCCGTTTGCAAGCATGAACTGGTCGATAAGAACGAGATCTCCGCTCTCAATCGAGATTCGCTCTCTTTGGTTGCCGCTCTCTGCGCTCTGCCGAGGGTGTCTTCGTGAGTGTCTATCTCCACGGCCTCTTCCGCGTCCACGTCCGCGGCCGCCACGATTAGAGTGCCTTTGATTGCCTCTCTCTCTTCTCATACGAGGTTATTTCCTATGTAAATTTTAAATCATTACGTTGAGCCACATCGGGGCGGGAGCAGGCAGCAACTCCTTCGCGATTGCGGAAGGCTGCTGACGCGCGTGGGAGATTTTAGAATATTCAGATTTTAGAATATTCTCGGTAAGCGAGTGGTAGTGGAGAGACTGCAAAGCCTCTTCGCGCACGTACGTACCAATTCAAAACTTCACCACACATGGCTGTCTCGCGTTCGCTATCGTGTCAGCGAGGCAGCTGGAAAAGCCCCTAAATGGCTGGATCCATTGGGAGCATAACAGATTGAATTCATAGTGTCACACATATTCTAACCACCTAATAATATTAAAACTCTGTACCTTTTTTGTGGGTTGTAACGGGGCTGTTAAGGGGAAATGACCTCAACCGTTAAGGTCAACGACGCTTCCTCCGATAGTAAAACTCAAGTTGGCAGTGCCCTAGAGAGGCACTGAGGAGCTCCTTTACAACTTCAGGCGGTGTGCATTGTGTGGGCCTGAAATTGAAGAGAGTTCCCACAGGCCCCCCCTAAAAAGGGGGCCTCTTTTTTTCTCAAGGCGTAGTGGGAGTATATGCACCAAACTGAATACGAAGCATCGATGGGAGTCCAGGCGCCGGCGATAGGGTTGGGACTCTGGTATGACGCAGAGAAGTTGATTCTCGAGGGGATCTACCTCGACGAAGTATCTGCCTATCGTGCTCGCAGAAGTTGGATCAAGACATTCGAGATGAACTTCCTGCTTGAGGAGATCCACGACTTCAAAGTGAAAGTGGTGTTCGACAGCGATGAGCATCGGTACCACGTTCAATGCACATTCACGAGTGCTTGTGGTCGATATGCCTTCTGGCGTTTGACCCACCATCAGGCTCCAGAGGTGCAGTTCACGCTAGAGACCGCACACCTTCCGCATGTCAACTCTCTGCGCTTCGCAGAGCAGACGATTGAAGCGGAGAGCGATTCTGTGGTTCCACATTCCTACATCGCAGCTGAGGAAGAGGTGCAGCCCGAAGCACTCTATGACGATACTGTGTCCTTGATTAAGCGTAAAGCTCGCAAGTACTTTCGCAAGGCGAGGAGCCTTATTTCTCACCTTTACTCGAAGTGATCCACCTCTATCTCTTTTGTAGGTAATCGACTCCGACTTCGGAGCCGTTACCGGTGCTTGCGCCAGGGGCAGTGACGGCAACAGTAACGGCTCCCTCATGGGTATTGGAGCAACGAATGCTTCGGTGTATCGTTTTCGCACAGCACCAGGATAAGGATTAACGTGGCAACCAAGGGACCAAACGGTCAGCACATCATCGCGGCAGGAGAGGTGGGGGCCTTTTCGGTGTGCCCGATGTCGTGGAAGCTCAAGTGGATTGATAAGGAGGTCGGCAAGCAGGCCTCTTCCGTAGCGCTTGGTCAGCAGCTTCACAAAGATTGGTCCGTTGTTTTCGAAGAGTCACTCTTATTGGGACGATGGATTCGCTACCTGGCGGTCCTTATCACAACTGCTACCGTTGTATTTCTCCTGTTACATCCAGCCCACGTGCCGCTCAAGGGACTGGTGGATATATCGGTTCGAAATAACGGACTTCAACTCGTGGTTCTTGCCGCCATCACGTTTTTGGTCATCCGTTCATTCCTCAAGGCGGCGCAAAAGCGACATCGCGAGACGGGATTTGCGGTTGATGAAGTTGCGGTGGCCATGGAGGGGAGTTCAATCGTTCCAGCCCGTGAATATATCTCTGTTGCGCAGGGTCTTGCGGGAAAGCCAGATGCGCTCGTTCAAGAAGAGGCGGACATTCTACCTGTTGAACGCAAGCCTCTTGCGAGGAAGTTGCGCGATCGATACGTGGCGCAGTTGCTGGTCTACATGAGACTGGTTGAGGAATTCGAAGGTCGG
>CAYRTN010000225.1:0-2765 GCA_964427235.1 uncultured Chthoniobacter sp.
CGGAGCAAATCGCCAGTCTTCCTGGAATCAGCCTCACCTTGGCAGAAAAGATCGCCGATACGCTTGCGGAAAAATAGCATCCCCCACCCTTTTGCGGATAATTTGATTCCCCAAAATCCCCCCCGGTTTTTTCTTAAGGATGTTGGAGAAATCATCAAAACCGGGATTTTTAGAAACGATCACAACACCTTGAGTCTATTTTTTATCCACTCTTGCTGAAACGCCCTTGGCGAAGTGCCTATTTGCTCGCGGAAAAGGCGGTGAAGGTGATTGGGGCGCGTGAAGCCACAGATGCCGGCAATGTCGATCACGCTTCGCTCCGAGTGACACAACAGGTCTTTGACTTTTTCCAATCGGTAGCGAGCGATCTCTTGGTTGATCGTGCGTCCAACTTCTTTTTTGAAGACGATCTCAAGGGGACGCCTGGAGAGATGGGTCTTAGCGACCACTTCAGTAACTTGGAGACCGGAGTTGGAATAATTCTCCCAAATGTAACGCAGGGCACGAGCGACCTCGATGTTGTTCACGGCGAGCATATCCGAACTTTGGCGAAGGGTGATCCCTTGGGGCGGGATTCGAGGGCCTTCGCAAGAAACCTTTTCCCCGTTCATGATTCGCTCCAGAAGAGCGGCTCCCTGGTATCCGACCCCTTCTAGATCGTGGTTCACACTTGTTAATGGAACCGTGACCGCCTCACAAAGAAGTTCATCGTTATCCACGCCGACGATGGAAACTTGTTCCGGCACCGGAATGCCGAGTTCCTGACACACGTTGAGCACATTCGCGGCTGCGCAGTCGTTGTAGCAAAAAATCGCTACCGGCTTTGGCAGCGCTGAGATCGCCGCAGTGATTTTCGCGAGATTTTTTGGCCACTTTCCCTGCCACTGGAAGTTCTTGAGTTCATGCAAGGGCGGCAGGGGCTTGCAATGAAATCCCTCTCTGGAGATGGCCTCGGCAAAGCCATCCAACCGCTCATCATTGATCCTGTCATTAGTAAACGGAAACCAAGCGAAATTCCGGTATCCACCCGACAGGAAGTGTTGCGCGGCAATCGCGCCGATGGCTCGGTTGTCCCCCTCGACATAGGGAATGCCGAGATCTCGGCGAACGCTCGTGAGCTCGACTTTGGGCCCAGCGGCGCTTTTGACGAAGTCCGCGAGCTCTGTCCAGTAGCCGACATGGGAAATGATACCGTCACCCTTCCATCCGTAAGGGATCGTCGCCGCATAGAGCATGTCGGTGGTCAGGTGCCAATTGTGTTCCCGTGCAAATCGTGCCACACCACGATAAAGACCATGGTGGGTCGTGGTGATGGCCAGTAACACGTTCCTCTTCTTTTGATGCATCGGATTCAAAAATAACGTCCCTGATCACTCAAATCAACGCATTTTGGTACACATGTAACGCATTTTGATCGTATTCACGTCGAATCTCCAAATGGTAGAGATGATATCACGCATCCCATGACCGATCCA
Source organism: uncultured Chthoniobacter sp. (assembly GCA_964427235.1). GTDB lineage: Bacteria > Verrucomicrobiota > Verrucomicrobiia > Chthoniobacterales > Terrimicrobiaceae > UBA967. The sequence continues at coordinate 1,476 of CAYRTN010000225.1, forward strand.
TTCTCTCAAGCGATTTCACCAGAAAATGTCCGCAGCATTTCGCTCTCCACAGGAAGGAAAATGCCTATCGCAGCTTATGGCACATTTCATTCCGATTGGGCCCAAGCTTTGATGAAGGGCGCCACGCTCGAAGCCATCCGTCTCGGGTGGCGGCATCTCGACACCGCTCGCGCCTATGAGAATGAGGATGTCGTTGGCGAGGCTATCCGGGAGGCCATCCGTAAAGGCTATATCTCGTCGGCGAACGATTTGTTCATTACCGGGAAACTCTGGAACGGCCACATGAGCCCAAAGGATATCGCTCCAGCCCTAGACAAAACGCTTCAGGATCTTGGCATCGAGCAGATCGACCTTTATCTGAACCACTGGCCCTGGCCGAACGTGCATGCGCCAGGTTGCACGGGAGATCAGCGAAATCCCGACGCGGTTCCCTACATGCACGAGGCGTTCCTCGAAACTTGGGGAGAGATTTGCAAACTCAAGAAGGCCGGAAAAATCATCGACATCGGCACTTCGAATCACACCCGCGCCACGATGGAGCTCCTGTTGCGCGATGTCGCGGCGAACGAACGCCCGGTCTGCAACCAGATGGAACTCCACCCGCTTTTCCAGCAGACCGAACTTCGCCGCTATTTTGAATCCGAGGGCATCGCCTGCACCGGCTACATGGCGATGGGATCACCCAAGCGCCCGAGTCGCGATAAATTCAAGGAGCATCGTTCGGATATGCACGATCCGGTGATCCAAGAAATCGCGCGCGAGTGCAGCGTCTCCGCCGGACAGGTCTGCCTTGCCTGGGCCGCTCAGCGCGAGAACCACAGCGGTGGCTATGTCGTTATGTCCACCAATGCGGAACGCATTCGCGAAAACCTTGTTCCCGCGACAAAGGACATCCTCAGCGCGGAGCAAGTCCTCCGCATCAGCGGCGATGGGACCGACGCGAATCCCGGAATCGATGCGAACAACCGCCTCATTTGGGGGCAGGTTTTCCTCTGGCCGGAAGCCGATGGCGACTGGCGCCTGCTTTGGGACGACTCGCAGGTTTTTCTCACCCGCGACGGATACCAAAAATTCAAATCCTCGTGGAATGCCCACCACGCCGTGCAACTCGCCACCACTCACGGGAGGGCCGGACATTGAAAGAAGTCGGAATGCTCAATGGACACATCGATTCGGCGCTGACCCGTCAGGGCCACGGCGACTTAATGATGGTAGTGGATGCCGGATTCGCTTGTCCGGATCAGGTGGAAGTTATCGACATCGCGCTCCGTGAGGGCGCGCCGACCGTGC
>CAYRTN010000226.1:0-2732 GCA_964427235.1 uncultured Chthoniobacter sp.
CTCGACTACACGCCATTTGTTCCATGAGTACGCTTGAACAGGAAATTCACACCATCGGCCGCCGAGCTCGCGAGGCAGGGCGTTCGCTAGCCCGCCTCACTGCGGATCAAAAAAACGCCATTCTTGTGGCGATGGCCGACGAGATTCTGGCCCGCACTCCAGAAATCCTAGCCGCTAATACGCTGGATACCTCCGCTGCCGAAAAAGCCGGACTGACCAGCGCGTCGATTGATCGTCTAAGGCTCACGGAAAAGCGCATTGCGGATATGGCCGCCGGCATCCGGCAGGTGGCGAGTCTCAACGACCCAGTGGGGGAAATCCTGCGTTGCTGGACCCGTCCGAACGGCATCGAAATTTCGAAAATCCGAACACCGATCGGCGTCATCGGCATCATCTACGAGTCCCGTCCGAATGTAACGGCGGATGCCGCTGTCTTGTGCCTCAAGACCGGCAATGCGGTGATCTTGCGGGGCGGGTCGGAGGCGTTGTCCTCGAACCTTGCGATCGCCAGTGCGCTTCAAGCTGGCGGAGCCCGTGCGGGATTGCCAGACGGCGCCGTTCAGCTCATTCCCACCAAGGATCGTGAGGCCGTGAAAATCATGGCGGCGATGAATCAATACATGGACGTGATCATCCCCCGTGGCGGTCACTCGCTCATTGAAGCGGTCGTTTCCTCCGCGCGCATGCCGGTGATTAAGCATTACGATGGAGTCTGCCACGTCTACGTCGACCGCGAAGCAGATCTGAAAATGGCGACCGCCATTTTAATCAATGGCAAATGCCAGCGCCCTGGGGTTTGCAATGCCGTTGAAACGCTGCTTGTTCACCGCGACGTGGTGGAGAATTTTCTGAGCTTGGCCGCACCAGATTTACAAAAGCAAAAGGTCGAAATCCGCGCGGATTCGGAAGCGTGCCTGATTCTCGCCCGACTGGAATACCCAAACTTCAGCGAGGCGGACGACACTTCCTGGCGGACCGAATACCTTGACCTCATTCTTTCGCTCCGGATTGTCGGCAGCCTTGAGGAGGCCGTCACCCACATCGAGACTTATGGCTCGCACCATAGCGATGCGATCATCACCAGCAACACCGCCACGGCCGAGGAATTTCTAGCGGCGGTCGATTCCGCCACGGTTTATTGGAATGCCTCCACGCGTTTCACGGATGGCGGCGAGTTTGGATTTGGAGCGGAGATCGGCATCAGTACCGACAAACTCCATGCCCGCGGTCCCATGGGGCTGGAGGAATTGACGACTTATAAATACCTCATCCGCGGGAACGGTCAGGTCCGCCCATGAAGACCCTGCAAGTCCACTACGAGGGGCACGTGCAAGGTGTCGGGTTCCGTTATTCAGTCAAAAATCTCGCACGCGAATACGATGTCTCGGGATCTGTCAAAAACCTGCCTGACGGCCGTGTCGAACTCGTTGTGAGCGGAGACACGAGCGAGGTGAAAGATTTTCTAGAGGGCATTCGCACAAGCTCTCTCAAGGGTCACATCACACTTGAGTCGTCATCCGAAATCCCGCTTCCCGCAGGCCTTCGCGGCTTTCACATTGTTTCATGAGCATACCCGCCGTCCAAATCGAGAATATCACGAAGATTTTTCCCGTTCCGCTTCGCCGCAGGCGCATCACGGCGGTTCGGAATCTGAGCCTCACTGTCCAGCCCGGCGAGGTCTATGGGCTTCTCGGGCCGAATGGTTGCGGGAAGAGCACGACACTCAAAATGCTCTTGGGATTGGTGACGCCCAATCAAGGTCGGGCACTCATTTGCGGGAAGGACAGCCGGGAATACCGCAGTCGGCGTGACGTTGGCTTTCTCCCCGAAAATCCCTATTTCTACAAATTTCTCACGGCCACCGAAACGCTGGTTTTCTACGGTCGGATTTGTGGTATGCGTGGATCGGCGCTGAAAAAGCGGGCGGAGGAACTGATCGATCTCGTTGGTCTCAGTGACGCCCGTGACCGCCGCGTGGCTGGCTTTTCGAAAGGCATGCTGCAACGCATCGGCTTGGCTCAGGCTCTCATTCAAGATCCGAGTCTCGTCATCTTGGACGAACCTACGGCCGGTGTGGACCCTGCGGGATCCCACCAGATCCGCGACCTCATCCTCGATCTCAAAAAACGCGGCAAGACCGTCCTCCTCACATCCCATCTTCTCGAGCAGGTGCAGGAAATCTGCGACCGCGTCGGCATCATGGCCCGCGGCGAAATGATCCGCGAAGGGAGCCTCGATGAACTCGTGCGCGTGGAGGGTCAGACCCAATTCATTGTTGAAAATGCCACGCCCGAGCTCCGTGAGCAAATGGAGCAACTCATCAACAAATCGGGAGCCAAACTTGTAGCCGCCCGCCAGCCCCAGCGCTCGCTGGAAAGTGTCTTTCTGGAGATCACAGCTCCCCGCCCATGAGAGCCTTTATTACCGGCACGGATACCGGTGTCGGCAAAACCTTTGTCGTTGCGTTGCTGACTCGAGCCCTTCGCAAAGCGGGCTTCGATACCGTCGCGCTCAAGCCGCTTTGTTCGGGAGAGCGCGATGATGTCGCTATCCTTGCCGAGGCTTCCGGCGGCACCCTCACGATGGAGGAAATCAATCCCATTTGGCTTCGCACGCCAGCCGCGCCGTTGGTTGGAGCTGCTCTGGAGCAGCGCTCGATTTCGCTCGATGATCTTGCGTCTTGGTTCAACGGCGTAGCCGCAACCCGACAATCGATCCTCGTTGAAGGCGCG
>CAYRTN010000227.1:0-2732 GCA_964427235.1 uncultured Chthoniobacter sp.
CTAATCCATCTGAGGCGCAACCCGCATTACTTCAATGCTCCTGGGCCCTGGGTCGACGGGATTGTTTACCGCTTCATGCCTGATCAACTGACGCTCCGCCTCGCTTTTGAGACGAGGCAGGTGGATTTTTGGAGTGCCGCCCCTTGGACTGTATCGTCGTTTAAGGAAAACCAGCTTTTCGAAGTCTTTACCGAGGCGTCCTCGACCTACAACTACATTGGATGGAATCTGAAGCGGCCCCTTTTTCAGGACCCACGCGTTCGTCAAGCACTAGCCCACGCGGTTGATGTTCCCTCGATGGTACGCTTCATTCTTTACGGACGGGGCCTCCAGAGCACTGGTATTTTCACTCCGAAAATGTGGTTTTTCAACCCCGAGGTGGCGCCATTTGCTTTCGATCCGGATAAAGCCAAAAGCCTCCTAGCCGAAGCCGGTTGGAAACCAGGCGCCGATGGTATTCTGGAAAAAGACGGTCAGCGTTTTAGTTTCACCCTCATCACGAATAACGGCAACGAGGCCCGCCGAGACATCGCCACCCTCACCCAAGACGGACTGAAAAAAATCGGCATCGAAATGAAGGTCGAGCTCTACGAGTGGACTGTGTTTTTGAAAAACCACGTCAACAAAGGCGATTTCGACGCCATCGTTTTGGGGTGGTCACTCGGCAATAGCTTCGATCAATACCAGATTTGGCACTCGTCTCAGACAAACCCCGAGCAACTTAATGTCGTTGGTTACAAAAACCCAGAAGTGGACAACCTGCTGGAAAGCATTCGCCAGGAATACCGACGCGAAAAAATCATCGAGACCGCCGGACGCATGCAAAGCCTGATCTACCAAGACCAGCCCTACCTCTTCCTCTTTGTTCCAGAAGGCTCGACTGTGATGTGGAAGAACGCCTACCGCATTCGGCGACCAGATGGGCATGGCGGATGGATCGATGAACCCATCGCCATCACCAAAGCAGGGACGTTTTATTGGTCTGAGTGGTTTTATCGTCCCGAATTTGCCGATCGACTTCCCGCTTTGAAATAAATTGGGATCGGGCTTTAAAGTTAAATTCTGGCGTATTCGCAAATTCCAAGGAGCAACTTTAATAAACTTCTTTCATTTAGAGCGCATTTATCTACTATCACTGAAGCGCTCCCCCAATGGACACAACAGCTCAACCTCATACAGACCAACCATCTCTCGTGCGCTTCTGGGGAGTTCGAGGTTCTTTGCCAACGCCGGGGTCATCTACAGCACGATATGGCGGCAATACGACTTGTCTCGAATTACGAATCGCAGGGGAGATCATTATTATCGATGCGGGGTCTGGGATTAGTCCATTGGGAACAGCTCTGATCGATGAGTTTGGCCTGACTTCTATTTCGATAGCCCTCCTCAATACCCACACCCACTGGGACCACATACAAGGATTTCCGTTTTTTATTCCGGCCTACATGCCGCAAAACCGAATTCGTGTTATCGGTCGTGACCCATCCCCGAAATCACTCGAGTCGATTTTTGGAAAAATGATGGATGGCGATAACTGTTTTCCGATTCCTCTTGAGGGTATGAAGTGCAAGATCACATTCGATCATTTACTCCCTGACGGTCAGAAGGAATATGCCCTTGAAAAAGTGAAATTCTCCACCTGCCCGACGAACCACCCTGGAGGTTGCTTGGCTTATCGATTTGATACACCAACAGGCAGCTTGGTTTTTTTATCCGACCACGAAACGGAAGGTCCCGACGAACCTCGTATTATCGAATTCATCAAGAGTGCCGATATTCTGATTGCCGACACCCAATACACACCAAAAGAAATCGAAACCCGTCGTGGCTGGGGACACGGTTGCTTCCGTAGTGTTGTTGCCTTGGCTGATACAGCTGGAGTGAAAAATCTCTACATGACCCACCACGATCCGGCGCATAACGACGATTTCATGGATCAGATGCTGACTGATGCCAAAGGGTTGGTTCCGGCGAACTCCAAATTGAAAGTCTTTGCGGCCACCGAAGGACAGCAGGTTCGATTCTAAACAAGATCAAATCGCAGAGCGCCTCGCATGCGATATTTTTCCAGGCGCAGCTCGCCTCAGCTCGCACGATTTTAAAAAACTCAGTACTTGATTAAGTCCAAGAAATCTGCAATGAATGTAAATTCCCCCAAGCCTTCGCCGGCATAGCACAGTGGTAGTGCAACGGTTTTGTAAACCGTAGGTCCTCGGTTCGAATCCGAGTGCCGGCTCCCCCTCAGAACCGCTTAAACAAAGGGGCTAGCCCCCAAACGCAAGAAGGCCTCATGCCGATCCCGTCTCCTTTGACACGCATCGCTCGCTTCGAATCCCTCGCCTACGGAATGTTCATTCATTGGGGACTCTATTCTCAACTGGGTAAAGGAGAGTGGATCCAAAACTTGGAAAAAATTCCGTTTGATCACTGCAACGAGCTGGAAAAGACATTCACGGCGGAGGATTTTGACGCTCGCGCTATCGCCCGCATCGCACGTGAGTCAGGCATGAAATACATCGTCCTCACCACGCGCCACCACGAGGGATTCAGTCTCTACGATACCCGCGGCCTCTCCAAGCACGACGCCCTCCACACGCCTGCTGGCCGCGATCTTGTTGCGGAATTCGTCTCGGGATGCCGCGCCGAGGGTATTGTACCCTTCTTTTACCACGCCACCCTCGACTGGAGTTGGCAAAGCGACACCTGCGACCAGACGAAGTTCGACGAGTATC
>CAYRTN010000228.1:0-2724 GCA_964427235.1 uncultured Chthoniobacter sp.
ATGATTCCAAAAGTTGATACCGCTTTAATCAGTAATTTTGTGCTCCGATTGCAGCTGCTTGCCCTTTCATGTTCGCCCTAAGGGCACATACAGCATTTACTGGCAGAAAGCCATATCGGCAACCATTGCTTATTAAAGATCAACAAAAAAAAAGTATGAGTTTTACTACCCACTATAAAGTTCGCATTGTAACGGCTGCTGCTCTCTTCGACGGTCACGATGCCGCCATCAACATCATGCGCCGCATTTTGCAAAGCAAAGGTGCAGAAATCATACACCTCGGTCATAACCGCTCAGTAAAGGAAATTGTAGAAACAGCCATAGAAGAAGATGTACAGGGCATTGCCATTACCAGCTACCAGGGCGGGCATGTTGAGTTTTTTAAATACATGAAAGACCTGCTAAACGAAAATGGTTGCGGTCATATCAAAATTTTTGGCGGAGGTGGTGGTACCATTCTTCCTGCAGAAATGGAAGAATTACATCAATACGGCATCACCAGAATTTACAGTCCAGACGATGGTAGAAAAATGGGCCTCGAAGGCATGATCGAAGACCTTATTCAATCCTGCGTACCTGTTGCAGAAAATGGTAACGATAATGATTTTCAACAATCGAGCTTTTTTAAATCGGCCCAACAATGGAACGGTAAATTGCCTTTAGATGAACTAAAAGACATACGCAGAATAGCACGTGCCATTACACTTGCTGAAATGGGGCAAGATGCTCCAGCGCCTAGCAGCTCTGAAAGTAGCATCAACTGGAAGGGTGCCGTACTAGGCATCACTGGCACCGGTGGTGCTGGAAAATCTTCGGTTACGGATGAAATTGTACGCCGATTCCTGAACAACTATGAAGACAAAACCATTGCAGTCATTTCTGTAGATCCCAGTAAGAAAAAAACTGGTGGCGCACTCTTAGGCGATCGCATCCGCATGAATGCCATTGCCTCTCCCCGCGCCTACATGCGCAGTTTGGCTACCCGCGAAAGTGACGTAGCGCTGAGCCAATACGTACAACAAGCCATCGATATTTGCAAAGAAGCCAATTTCGATTTCATCATTTTAGAAAGTGCAGGGGTAGGCCAAAGCGATGCTTCTATTCTCGACTTCTGCAACATCAGCATGTATGTGATGACGCCTGAATATGGCGCACCTTCTCAACTCGAAAAAATAAACATGCTCGATTATGCCGATGTCATTTGTTTGAACAAATTCGACAAAGCGGGCGCACTAGACGCGTTGCACGATGTGCGCAAACAATACAAACGCAACCATGGTTTGTGGGATGCCAAAGACGAAGCATTGCCCGTGGTAGGCACCATTGCCGCGCAATTCAACGATGCAGGTGTGAACGAATTGTTTGAAAGACTGATGGCCAAAGTAGCAGAGAAAACGGGCATCATTTTCAACAGTCATGTATCAAAAGAAACCGAGGAAACTACCAACAGCAATCAATCTACCATCATTCCGCCAAAACGGGTAAGATACCTAGCAGAAATTGCAGAAACCATCAACGATTATGATGCTTGGGTAAAAGAGCAGTCGGAAATTGCTACACAACTGTATCAATTAAAAGGCTCTTTAAAAATACTTTCTACCGAAAACAGTACTGCTCTTCACCAAGCCATTGAAAGCATTGCAGAAAAACAAGATCCCTTTTGTAAAAAATTACTAATCGGATGGGAGGAAGTGAAAGAGCGTTACAGCAAAGAATTTTACGAATTCAAAGTAAGAGATAAAGTCATTAAACAACCCCTCACCTACACCAGTTTATCCGGTACTGTTTTAGCCAAAGTGATCCTGCCAAAATTTAAAGATGAAGGTGATATCTTAAGATGGCAATTACAGGAAAACGTACCGGGCGAATTTCCTTACACCGCTGGTGTGTTCCCATTAAAAAGAGAAGGCGAAGATCCAACGAGGATGTTTGCAGGCGAAGGCGGACCAGAAAGAACCAACCGTCGTTTTCACTATGTAAGTCTGGGCCAGCCTGCAAAGCGCCTCAGCACAGCTTTTGATAGTGTGACGTTGTATGGTGAAGACCCTGCTTACCGGCCAGATATTTATGGCAAAGTAGGCAACAGCGGCGTGAGCATTGCCACCGTAGATGATGCCAAAAAATTATACAGCGGGTTCGACCTTTGTGATGCAAAAACTTCGGTGAGCATGACCATCAATGGACCTGCACCTATGTTGCTGGCCTTTTTCATGAACGCTGCTATTGACCAGCAATGTGAAAAATACATCATCGAAAACAATTTAAGAGAAGAAGTAAACCGCATCATCGAATCTAAATACCAGCCCGATCAATTACCAAGATACATCGGTGTAGATGGCACGCCCATTTTACCAGAAAAAGGTTTGCTAAAAGGACAATTACCTGGCGAAAGCAATGGACTCGGACTGCGCTTGTTGGGATTGAGCGGACAAGACGTATTGCCGCCAGATGTGTATGCACAGATCAAAGCCAAAGCTTTGAGTACTGTAAGAGGAACGGTGCAGGCAGATATTTTGAAAGAAGACCAGGCACAAAATACCTGTATTTTTTCTACCGAATTTGCGTTGAAACTGATGGGCGATGTGCAGCAATATTTCATCGATCACAAAGTGCAAAATTTTTACAGTGTTAGCATCAGTGGTTATCATATTGCCGAAGCAGGTGCCAATCCCATTACGCAGCTGGCGTTTACATTGGCCAACGGTTTTACTTATGTAGAATACT
>CAYRTN010000229.1:0-2720 GCA_964427235.1 uncultured Chthoniobacter sp.
CGACCTCCGCGTCGATGTCGTGGGGTGAGGGGAATCTTGATCTCTTTCAAGAGCCTTCTGACGGGGAGTTTATTTGTTCTGAAAAATCGCGATCGCCCGCCGCATGCCCAGAATGATGAAGAAAGGTTGGGCTTATCGGTCGACTCTAGTGATCCGATGACATCACGAGTTGTGATAGCCTGCTCGGTATCGGAGGGGGAATGCGTTTAATCCACGGCCCCGATGTCAGCGACGGCGTGAAAGCCGACGAAACCTGCCCGTTTGAAAACCGTCGTGCCCAGAAGCTAAAGGTGTCATCGATCCGTCCTTTGTTAGTCTGTTGCCCAAGCGAATCCCAATCCCATCTGGTGGGCTTTGAATGCATTCGGGTACAGTTCTAAGGAGGAAGAAACGCTCTCGATCAGTCCGGAGGCCCCCGCTGAAGAGACCGCTAAAATCGTGGATTTCACACCGATAACATTCCGTGAATTCCGGAACGTCGCTGAGATCCCTATTCGAGGTCCCAACTCAACACCAAGCAGCACGGTTTTGTTTGGTTATTGTCAAGCCGGAGCGATCTCCGCCATGGCCACTCCATCAAAGTGTTGAGGCAACGCATCCGCTGAAATTGTGGGAATCAGCGGCGTCGAGATGGGCCGAAGAAATAACCCTTACCCACCCGCGCTCCCAGGGTCTTGCGACCGGTGGCGGGCCCCAGTTTGTCCTCATCGAACAAGGCGGTGTAGGTGTAGGGGAAGTCAGTGAGCTTCACGCGCTCTACCTTCTTGCCGATGTAGCGCTCGATAGAAGCTACTTGGGCTGCTTCACCGGCACAGAACAGAGTCAAGGCATCGCCTGAACTCATCGCGCGGCCGGTTCGGCCAATCCGGTGAACATAGTCCTCTGGGTGTTCCGGTACGTTGTAGTTGATGACATGCGAAACGTCCGCGATGTCGAGGCCCCGGGCTGCAATATCCGTGGCGACGAGAACTTCGTATTTCCCACTTTTGAAACCTTCCAGAGCCTGTTCCCGATCTTTCTGGGAACGGTCCGAATGAATCACGGCTGCCTTGTGATTATTGCGCCGAAGCAGGGCATCAACGGTATCGGCATCGCGTCGCGTTCGACAGAAGACGATGGCGCTTTCCCATTGAACTCTCTCCAGCAGTGAGACCAGAAGAGCCGGTTTCTGAAGCTCCGCCACTGGGTAAAGGACGTGCTTCACCGTGTCTGCGACGGAGCGCCTTGCACCGATCTCGATGGTGATAGGGTCACGCATCGCCCAGGTGATCAGCGTTTCGATCGCCGGGGGAATGGTGGCCGAGAAGAGGGAACTCTGACGGTCTTTGCCGCACTTCAGCACGATGCGGCGCACATCCGGGAGGAATCCCATGTCGAGCATCCGATCCGCCTCGTCGAGGACGAGAAATTTCACTCCATCCAAACGCACCGCGCCTTCACCGAGATGGTCGAGCAGTCGACCGGGCGTTGCTACGATGACATCCATGCCGCGATTGAGGTCGTCGCGCTGTTTGCCATAGCCAACGCCGCCGTAAATCAGACCGATCCGCAGATTGGTGAACTTGGCGAATTTTTCGAAGTTCTCAAAGGTCTGCACGGCCAGTTCACGCGTGGGCTCGAGTACCAGACATCGAGGCCCCGGAGCATGGGAAGCCAGAGTGCTGAGGATGGGCAGTGCGAAAGCCGCCGTTTTCCCGGTTCCAGTCTGTGCCGATCCGATGACATCGCGCCCTTCGAGAATGTGCGGGATGGCTCCAGCCTGAATGGGCGTCGGCTCTTTGTAACCGAGCTCTGCAACGGCATCGAGCATCGCCGGTTGCAGCCCCAGTTCAGAAAATAGCATGTCGGAGGCTACAGGTCTCCGAATCAAGGCGGAAGGCGGAACTTGATGTGCATTGAATGCCGCTTTTAACACAACAGAATGGAAAGAAATTGTTTTAAATACCTAAAACAGGGTGTAAAAAATTTAAAACACCCTGACGATGTCTCAATCTTTCGACGATCCCGCTCTTTTCGCGACGAGGCAGAGCCTTTTGTTGCGCCTGAAGGACCAAGAGGATCAGGAGGGATGGCAGGATTTCTTCGATACCTACTGGCGCTTGATTTACTCGTTTTGTCTAAAAGCAGGGCTTGCAGAGATCGAGGCTGAGGAGGTGGTTCAAGAAACCATGATCTCCGTGGCCAAACAAATGCCCCAGTTTCGCTACGATCGTTCGAAGGGCGGTTTCAAGGCATGGCTGCTGACGCTGGTTCGGCGCAGGATGGTGGACCGACTGCGCAAACAGAATCGCTGGAATCGGGTCGTTTCGCAGGTGCCGCCTTTTGAGGGCTCGAGCGAAACCGGGGTGACGGATCATCCGGATCCAAAACGGCCCGAGTTGGATGTGCTATGGGCCTCGGAATGGGAGGGTTATCTCATCAATAAAGCTCTGCAACAGGTTCGAGAGTTGGTGTCCGAGAAGCAGTACTTGATCTACGAGATGCACGTTTTGAGAGAGGTCCCGATTTCTACGGTGGTGGCCAACCTTCAAACTTCGGCCATGGCGGTGTATGTGGCCAAGCATCGGGTGGGTAAACTGCTTCGGGAAGAGTTGGGGAAGCTGAAAAACGAAGAGGATCCAAAATAGGGATTTCATGGCCCAGAACGATTCGCAGAGTGGGATTCCAGTAATACCGGATCATGGGTTGATCGAGGTGATCGGCTCTGGTGCCTACGGGGA
>CAYRTN010000230.1:0-1859 GCA_964427235.1 uncultured Chthoniobacter sp.
CCTACTGCAGGTAGTACTACAATAAGTAAGGGATGTTTTCGCACGCTTTGCATCATCGTAGTGGGAGTGAGTTGCTTAATCCGAAGGGTTGCTACGATGCAAAGAACAACAGCGAAAACGACAACGAAAGGAAGTATTGTCTTTGCAACCCAATCACCATAGCTAGCTATGGAAAACAATCGCACAAACTCACTGCCGGCTAGCTGATATACTATCTCTTTTGCTCGTGCCGTGTGGGGATACAACGCATGGTAAAAGTGCAACTGGAATGAAGCGAACGCCCCGATAACTACGATACTCAGCGCCACCTCGCGGGCAGCCCACGAAGACCTGTGCACTATCTTCCAAACTACCGCTGAAAGCGCAAAGAGCAAACACTCTGGTCGGACGAACACGGCAGCGCATAGAAGCGGCAAGCCGCAGCGCCCACCACGAATGACGCTGAGAAACCCACTTCCCACAAGAAGCATCGCCAAGGGGGTTTCCATCAAGCCGACACTCGGTGACATCAAAGTGAAGAACGCGACTCCTGCGGCACCTACGAGGTCTCTCGTTTTTCGGGAATGAATGAGGTGCAGGTATAAGAGCCCCCACATATAGGCCGCTCCCACGAGGATACATGCATTACACAGAGCTATAACGAGCGGCTGCGCCACACCAGCAGCAGCCATAGGTGCTGTAACGACAATCCATAGGGGAGACGTTGAGGCCATGACCGACTCCCCAACATTAAAATATGGAGCAGCCGCCTCCCAAAGGTTTCGGGCGACTCGCATATGAATATAGGCATCATCATCTGCGTAAGGAACAAGCCGGTAATGGGCAAATAGGGAGAACCCAGAGAGCACTAGGAGGAGCAACGTTACTGAGAACCTGCTCATGGATGGGGAGTGTCGCGCAGTCACCACTGAAATGTACTCAGGGAGAGCTCAACCGGGCTAGGTGTTATTTCGACCAACATCCCGACTACTACACATCGTACAGGAAGCTAATCTCTGCCTTAACATCGGGATGCAAGGACTTGTGTACCGGACAAGCGAGCCCCGCGCGTTCAAGTTTTTGCCGGTCCTGCTCCGAAAGGGCTTTGGGCATGTGAACTGTTAGGGGAATATTCCCTATCCGTCGAGGCTCGGACTGCATGTGTTTTTCCACCCGCATGTGCATGCCCTCAACGCTGAGCCCCGAGCGCTCGGCAACGATCGCTATCGTAGTCATAACGCACGAGCCATAAGCTGCGGCAACAAGATCGGTTGGAGAGAAACTCTTTCCCTCTCCACCATTATCCTTCGGGGCCTCCGTGATGAGAACCTCGCCCGAGGGCTCGTGGACGAGCTGAACTTTTTTAGTACCAAGATACTTTCCGGTTATCCCTACCGACATATGAACCCTTAATCACTCCAACCATTCGCTTCGAGGCCTTTGAATGTTCCCTGAGGCATCTTCGGCTGGTCAAACTGGTCATCGTCATCCTCGTCCTTACCATCAGTTAGCATTCCGTGACGGTACTGATAGTACGCACCCTGAACCGCGAGATAGTAATCCAAGGAGCTTTCTTTCGCTGTTTCAATAGCCTGCAACAGACCTGCGCGGGTTTGTACCGTTCGGATACCGAGAACACCCACCGCAATCGCAAGCTTCGCGCCATCGTTGATCGATGAATAGGCAACCCATCCGATCGGATTTAGAAATCCATCAACGATTTCACCGATTCCATCTCTCACGTTCATAGGGCCAAAGAGCGGAACCACAAGATATGGTCCCGAGGGTACCCCATGATAGGCGAGAGCGATTCCGAAATCCTCGTCGTGATGCGGATATCCCCAATCCTTTGCAAAGTCCATAAATCCGAGGACGCCCAC
>CAYRTN010000230.1:1869-2714 GCA_964427235.1 uncultured Chthoniobacter sp.
GCGCTGTATGATCCCACGCCTGCGTAAATTTGCCCTGAATGAGATCACTGACTAAGAAGTTCGGATACTCAAGGTTTTCAAAGAAATTCCCTACTCCGATGTATACAGGCTCCGGTGCATTCTCTTTGTAGGCTCGAGCAACCGGCTCCAACAAGTGAATGTCAAGATAATCGTTGAAAGAGAAGACGCCACGATTCATGGGCTCCCACGGATCGTACGGCTCTTCGGGCTCTGCGTGAACGGGCGCTATGCCCACGCTCACCTGCATCATCAGAAGACTAACGAGAGAGAAGAGTGCCTTTTTCATGTACATGAGTCCCGCGTTCGTTTATGCGCCACGTGCCATATAGGCTTTGAGCCCCTCGCCCAACACTCGGATCGCTTCCCGAGTATCCAACTCCTTCAGTACGAACGCAATTCTAATAGTGCTTTGACCAGCTTCTCGATGCATGTAAAAGCCAGCCGCCGGAGCCACAAACGTGGTTGCACCGTTGTACGAGAAGTCCGTTAACATGAATTGAGCAAAATCCTCGGCGTCTGGAATCGGAAGCTTCGCTAAAAGATAGAACCCGCCCTCTGGAGAACTCACGACGACGCCTGGAATATGCGAAAGAGCATCAACCGCGGCATCTCGACGGGAGCGGTATTCCTCATGCGCATGAGAGACATACTCCGGGGAGATCGTCTTAATCATGTGAGCTGCCGCATGTTGCTCTATCGTCGGCGCAGCAAGACGAGCCTGGGCGATATGGAATGCGGCTCGGCGAAGTTCTTCATTCCAGGTAAGCATGCACCCAATTCGTGCACCGCAAAGGCTGTATCGTTTCGACAAGCTATCGACAACG
>CAYRTN010000231.1:0-1391 GCA_964427235.1 uncultured Chthoniobacter sp.
ATCAGTGGCGGAAACGCGATTGTGAACAACGGCACGGTCATCTTGGCGAACACAGCGGGCGTGAATTTCAATGTCAACGCCAGCGAGACGATCGGAACTCTGCAAGGCGGCGGGGCCACAGGCGGCACGGTAAACATCGCCGCCAGCCAGACTCTCACCGTCAATCAAACCAGCGATCAGACCTTTGCGGGCGTTATCGCCGGGTCAACGGGTGCTCTAACCAAAATCGGATCCAATACGCTCACCCTTAGCGGAGCCAACACCTACACCGGCACAACAACGATCAGCGCAGGCAACCTGACCATTAGTGGCGGGAGCGCCATTGCGAACACCGGCACGGTGACATTGGCCAACACGGCCGGCGTGGGATTCAATGTGAACTCCAGCGAGACGATCGCTTCTCTCCAAGGTGGCGGCTCTACGGGCGGCAATGTGACGATCGCCTCGGCGCAGACGCTGACAGTGGCTGAAGCCGGCACCCAAACCTTTGCAGGTTCACTCCAAGGATCTGGCGATTTCACAAAATCCGGCGTTGGCACGCTGACGCTCAACGGGACGAATACGAACAGCGGCGCAATTTCCGTCACAGCAGGCACGCTCACTTTCAATGGCTCGAGCGTATTGTCCTCGAGCGTTTCTTCGCTGAGCGCAAACAACGCGACGATCAGCCTCCAAGATGGTGTCGGCCGCACCATCACCATCTCCAACGGCGGACTCTCTCTCACGGGATCCACAATGGTTTTCGAGTTGGGTTCGGCTACCGACAGGTTCACCTTCACCAACGGAGGCGCCACGCTGAGCGGGACGAATACCATCCAGCTTGCTGATCTCGGATCTTTCACAGCGGGCAACTACACGCTGATCAGTGCTGCCAGCGGCTTGAATGGGGGAACATGGTCGTTGAATTCAACCAACGCTCCAACCGGCTTCACCTACACGCTCAGCAATTCATCCACCACTCTCAGCTTGGTTGCCACAGCCAACAGTGCTTTTTATTACTGGAAAGGTGGCAATGGTTCCACTTGGGGAACTGCCAATAATTGGACCAGCGACAGCGCAGGTAGCACCCTCCTTGCGGGGGCGCCCAGCACGACAGCGGATGTGGTCTTCGCTGCCACTGGCGCATCCAACCTCTCAACCACCCTCGGCGCTGACTACACCGTCAGCACAGTCACCCTCAACACAGGTGGAATAACGGTTGGCGGAGCCAACACCCTCACGGCAAACACGACCAGCGCTCTGGCGATTCGAGATACGGCCACAAGCGGCACGAATGTGATCTCGGCCAATCTCGCGGGAACAGGCGCGGGTCTTACCAAATCAGGCGCGGGCACCCTCACGCTGTCTGGCGCAAACACCTTCGGGGGTGGACTCATACTCAGTGCTGGCAC
>CAYRTN010000231.1:1491-2698 GCA_964427235.1 uncultured Chthoniobacter sp.
CCAAAGCCGGTGCAGGCACACTCATCCTTGGCGGGGCAAACACCTATACGGGTGCAACCACTGTTTCGGCAGGAACCTTGCAAACCAGTGTATCCAATGTCATTTCCGATTCCTCCGCCCTCAGCGTGTCTGCAGGCGCCACATTCAAACTCGGCGGCAATGACACCGTGGCCTCCATCGCCGGGTCTGGAAACTATTCACTCGGAGCCAACACACTCACCTTCGGTGACACCTCAAACCAAACCGTCTCTGGAACGATTTCAGGCACGGGAGCCCTCGTGAAAAATGGCAGTGGTTCGATCGCACTGAGTGGAAACAACACCTATTCGGGAGGAACCACCATCTCGACAGGAACGATCCAAATTGGCGATAATAATGCGCTGGGCAGCGGATCGCTGAAGTTAGGAGTTTCAGGAACAACAGCATCGATCGCATTCACCAGCACGGATGCAACGGATCGCACGATCTCCAATGTGCTTGGAACATTTGCAGGATCATCGGCAATTTACACATTTGGTTCAGCTGGAAGTGGTAACCTGACTTTTACCAATACCACAAGCGCGGCTCTTGGAAGCGTAAGAACCTTCACCGTGAACAATAGTTGGACATCTTTTGCAAACGCATTCACGGGGGCTAGTGATGGTATCACCAAGGCGGGCACAGGCACGCTCATCCTTGCTGGAAACAATACCTATACCGGAGCAACCACAATCAACGCCGGCACGCTCCAAATCGGCAATGGCGGTGCCACAGGCAGCCTCTCCACCAGCAGTGCGATCACCGTCAATGGAACGCTGGCTTTCAACCGCTCGGACGCTCTGACTCAAGGCACCAACTTCTCCAGCGCTGCGATTACCGGCACAGGCTCCCTTGTCCAGAACGGCACCGGCACCATCACTTTAAACGCCGCCAACACCTACTCCGGTGGCACCACGCTCAATACCGGCACGCTGGTCATCGGCAACACCGCCGCCGCCGGCACCGGCACGATCACGCAATCCAGCGGATCCTCACTCTTGAAATTCGACACCACCGGCACGGTGAGCAACAACATGTCGATCTACAGTGTCGCCTCGAACCAGACGATGACACTGAGCGGCAGCATCACCGCGCAGAACACCACCTACGATGTCGCGAGCGGCACGACTCTCTCGATCAACGGAACCATCAGCGGGTCGGGTGGGGTGACCAAGAACGGCACGGGCAC
>CAYRTN010000232.1:0-2675 GCA_964427235.1 uncultured Chthoniobacter sp.
CGATTTTTTCCCACGATGTGGGGGCATCTATCCGAGATTCGACGTCCTTGGGCGGAGCGGGCTCGGCAACCTTGGGCAGCGGCGCTGGAGTTGATACTGGAGCCTTAGGTTCAACGGCCTTGGGAACGGGTGCAGGCTCAGGGGAACGTAGTTCTACTGGACGCGATGGGGCGAGTGGGCGAGCGGGACGCGGAGCTGGCACTTCGCCACTACAAAGTCCGGACAGAGCATCGATCACGTCCGTGAGGCTGGTCTCATCGAGAAGGTGGAGGGCCTTGATGACCGCTACATCGAGTTGGAGTTTTTTGTCAGCGACCCACTTCATGGCAGATTCCGCGCCACCGAAGTGCTCGATGAGTTCGAGGAGCTTGGCTTGAGGCACCTCGATTTGTCCGCCGCAAGCCTGCGCCACGAGTCTGTCACGAAGATGACCTATAAGCTCCGCCGTGAGACGGGAAAGATCCTTACCGGCATCGGACTGCATTGCGACGATGCCAAGCGCAGCTTGAGCGTCAGCCGCGAAAAGCGCTTGGGCCAAATTCGCCACCACTTCACGTGGGGTGAAGCCGAAGACATCCATCACATCATTCATGGTGATTCGCTCTCCACAGAAAGCGACCATTTGATCCAGCATGCTCTCGGCATCGCGAAGACCGCCGTCGGCCCCATGCGCAATGGCGTCAGCGGCATCCGCATCGAGGGCGATCTTTTCGTTCTCCGCGATGTAGAGGAGATGCTTTTGAATCAGCTCCGATGGAATGCGGCGCAGATCAAAGCGCTGGCAGCGACTGGTAATGGTCGCCGGGACTTTTTGCGCCTCGGTGGTCGCAAAAATAAATTTCACATGGGCCGGTGGTTCCTCGAGGGTCTTGAGGAGGGCATTGAAGGCCCCCGTGCTGAGCATGTGAACCTCATCGATGAGGTAAATTTTGAATGGTCCGCGCGTGGGGGCGTAGGCGGCGTTGTCGCGAAGGTCGCGAATATTTTCGACACCATTGTTGCTCGCTCCGTCGATCTCGATCACATCCAGATTGCGTCCCTCGGCGATCTCCTTGCAAACATCGCAAACTCCGCAGGGCTGCGAGGTGGGGCCGTTCACGCAATTGAGAGCCTTCGCCAAGATGCGGGCGGTCGAGGTTTTTCCAATCCCGCGCGGGCCGACAAAAAGATAGGCTTGAGCAAGGCGGCTTGCATTGACGGCGTTCTGAAGTGTCCGCGTGATATGATCCTGCCCGATAACCTCGGCGAAGGTTTGGGGACGATACTTGCGGGCAAAAACTCGGTAACTCACAGCGTGAATACTAAAGGTGCCCGCCCAACTCATCCAGTAAGTTTTTTTAAAGGTTTGTCGTCAGAGTGAAAAAATCCCGGAACAATTAAAAATCCCTTTTTTACGAATTGATGCCACCGCGTGGGACTGCCACTCTCCGACTAGATTCATGTCTCCCCTCGAATGTAAAAACCTTCCATTTCGAACTACCCAGCGGGGTGGTGACGTCGAGGGATTCAGCGAAAGTTTTCATTCCGGTGAGATCGTTGGATTCTGCGACGATCGGGATTTCGGTTGGCTTTTGAACATTCTTGGCATGATCGAGCGTCCAGCCAGCGGCGGATTGAGCGTGCTTGGCGAGAACGTGCTCGAGATGCAGGAGAATGAGGCATGGCAACTCCGCGACCGTGCGTTCGGATATCTATTCACTCATCCCCACTTGTTGCCAACTTTCACCGTCGCCGAAAATGTGGCCATGCCCTTTTTTCGGATCTGCGGAAAACGTGAAGATCTCGCGAGCGAGCGAACAAGCGAGGTGCTTATGTTCACGGGCATCCGACATCTCTGTGGAACGATTGTCGGGAACTTGGATGATCCCACCCGATGGCTGGTGGCTCTCGCGCGGGCGATCGTCCATCGCCCTCCACTGCTTGTGGCCATTTCTCCGCCCTCCCCCGACCTACTCCCTCTCGCCCGCACTCTTGCGGACACCGAGGGCATGGCGATTCTCTGGAGCGGCGAAAAAAATCACCTGCTTCCATTTGCCGATCGCATTCTCGATGGCGGCTTTTCACCAAGACTGGCGCCATGAAAGCGCCCGAGCTCCCACCAACAAACGGCCTTGCATCGTCGCATCTCGCATTCGCGCTTTTTTGGCTTCCTTCGGAGCGCCGCCGGGACGCTCTTCTTTTTTACCGTTTTTGCAGAGCTATTGACGACATTGCTGACGACCCCAATCGCACTGCGAACGAGAAACACCGCCTCCTCGACGCCTGGCTGGAGACCGACGAATGGCCTTCGGAACTGGAGTCGCTCCTGCATCGCCACTCGATTGACAAAGGCTTACTCCAAGCTGTGGTTCGCGGTTGCTCCATGGATATCGAGCCCCGTCGCTACTCCACCTTCGCGGAACTCGAAGAATATTGCTGGTGTGTAGCCTGTGCCGTTGGATTGGTCTCCATTCGCATTTTTGGGTGCACCGATCCTGTGAGTGAAAACTATGCAGTGCACCTCGGCCATGCACTTCAATGGACAAACATCCTGAGAGATGTCGGCGAAGACGCCCGCCAAGGGCGTATCTACCTCCCGCTGGAAGCGCTCGATCGCCACGGCGTTACCGTCGATGAGATTCTGGAGCAACGTCCCGGAAAGGGGTTTCTAGCCCTCATGCGGAATGGCGCAGCGC
>CAYRTN010000233.1:0-2661 GCA_964427235.1 uncultured Chthoniobacter sp.
TCCAGTGCCAGAATCTCGTTCAGGGTTTCAATCGCTTTGTCGAAATCTTTCAATTTCGAATAAACAATGGCGAGGTTGGTCAAAACCAAAAGATCTTTGGGTTTTTGGGCGCGAACCTTTTCCAGTCCTACTTGGGCATCACGGATCTTGCCGACTTGGATCTTGGCGATCGCCAAATTGGCTACCACAAAAAGATTGTCGGGGGCGGCCTGGAGGGCGCGGCGATAGATAATAACGGCATCGAAGTACCGTTTGTCCTTATACAATTCCGCAGCCAGGTCTGCCAGTTCACGTGCTTTTGGGTCGAGGGTTTCGACATCATCGCTCACCGAGGTTGATTGTGAAACGGATTCAGGGGTCGCCGATTTCTGGGATGGGTCTGTCTGTTTCACAACCACCATCGAGACGGATAAGGAATTCGAGTTAGGCGCGGATAAAAATACGGCTGGATCTTTGAATAACAGCTTTTCCTCGTCACTCAGCGGGCTAAGGGGGGCTTTGACATCGGCGATGCGATCCAGGACCGACTCGGATTTCACTTCCAGCTCTAGGAGCTGTTTTTCCAGATCGGTGGCGGCAGATTGGCGCTCGTTGACTTCCTTGAGTTGGCGCAACACAATGTTGCGGAGGAGTTCGTTTTCGTCTGTGAGGCGTTTTTGTTCCTCGTTCGGCTTGGGGTCGAGTTTCAGGCGATTGCTCTCGGCCGTGGCCTCGCTCAGATTGGCAACCAGACCTTGTATTTTAGCATTACGCGCGGCCAACTCGGACTGGAGGGTTTCGACATTCTTTTTCAGAGAGTCCATCTGGCTCGCCATTTCCAGCATCGCTTGTTGACTGTCGGTTTTGGTTCCTTCGGCGAGGATTTTTTCGGCATTGTTCAACTTGGCCGTCAGAACTTTGTTATCCGCTTCAATTTTGGCCAATTGATCGAGCTTCGGTTTCTGCTCGGACAATTGAGATTCCAAGGCCGACTTGTCGATTTGGAATTCTTTTTTCATCTGCGCCATTTGCTCGTTCAGGCGCTCGATCTCAGAGTCGTTATCCTTGATGCGTTTTGTCCGAGCGACAGCTTGGTCGCGCTCGCGGGCTAGCGATTTGCGGTCTGACTCAGAGTCCGCCAGAGCGGCTTTGGAGCTCTGGACGTAGGATGCAGCGCTTTCGAGTTTGCCTGCGATGCGGTCGTTTTCCTCCTGCAGGGCTTCTTTTTCGGATTCGAGTTGGGTGATGCGTGTGGAGAGTTGCTCGAAACGCTTCTCCGGAGCGGTCGCCATGGATTTGAACTTGTCGCGCTCACGTGTCGCATTGGAAAGGGAGTCTTCGGCTTGAGCGAGCTTGGACTTGTATTCAACAAGCTCGGTCTTGGTTTTTTCGACTTCCATCTTCGCGTTCGCTAACTGACCGCTCGATTGCTCGACTTGATCCTGAAGCACCCGCTCGAGTCGATCCACCTCTTTGCGTGATGCCTTTAGCGCCCGTTGCATTTCGAGTAATGGGGAGGATGAGGCTCTGCTCGCCAAATCTGGTTGCGGGCGCTCATCCGATGGTCGCGTAGTCACCAGCGGTTCCGGGATATCGATATCAAATCCCTTGGAGGGGAGTTGAGCGATCACCGTCTCCGAGGCGGTGGGTATGTTGGCAATCACCAAGCGGAGGCGTTCGATGCTCTCACGGGCTTTTCTGAGTCTGTAAGCGACGACGTTTTCTTGCCAAGTGGGATCGGTCTTTTGAAGCTGCTCTAATGTTTTTAGTGCCGATGTGTAGCGATTCAGCGCATCGCGAATCTGACTATCGCGTTCGCATTTCTCGCCAGCTTGAAATTCCTGATAAGCCTGCAAAAAGACATTGGATGCGTCCTCGGCAAAAAGATTTCCAGACAAGAAGAGAATGGCGGCAGTGAGCAGAGAATGGAAACGAAAATTAGTCAAAGCGATGGTTGATGCTGAATGATGGAAAGGCTGATTTCAACTCGAATCCGGCAAGTGTTGCGTGATGGGTATGGGAGCGGCTTTTAAGTTTGAAAATCCGCCTTGCTTTGAGGGGGCTTCAGTTGAAAATCGAAAAATGGTCGAAATTGAGGTATATGCCGCTGGGGTGCGCACGCCTGACAATATGTTGGGCTTGGCTCTCGAGTTGGATGTGATCCCTGGGCTGCGCTATAAGGTCGATACGGATCACGATATCATATACATGGAATTCGCAGGGGAGGTTCCGCTTCTCAGCACTTTTGAAGCTATTTTTTCGAAGCTGGAACTGGCTCTCAAGTTCGTGGGGCGATTGCCTGAGGAGATGAATTCCTGCAAAAAAACCCAGAGGATATTTTAGGCGGTTTTTTCTCCATTCTCTTCGCTTTCAGCATGGTTCTCATCTCATACATCAAGTTGGTTTATTCCTACATTCTCATCTTTTTGGGTGAAGTGGCTATGTTGGCGGGGGAGACCTTGCTTTCGATTGCGCGGGGGCGGATTCGGCCGCGACTCGTGCTCTACCAAATTGCGGAGATCGGATACCGATCCCAGCTTGTCGTGGTGGTCACGGGAGCCTTCACTGGGGCCGTCTTCACGGCCCAAGCGTATTTTCAGTTTGCGAGTCTGAATATGGAAACGGCGGTTGGGTCCGTGGTCGCGGTGTCGATGTTTCGGGAACTGGGTCCGGTGCTCGCGG
>CAYRTN010000234.1:0-2653 GCA_964427235.1 uncultured Chthoniobacter sp.
CTTTTATCGGCGTCGAGTTTGTTGAATTGTATCTCCTTCTTGTTTTCCTGCGCGTTGGAGGGAGCAGATTCCTTGACGGTAACAGCGAGAGGAATCGCGCCTCCGACATCTGCGCCGCCGCCGTCTTCTCCATCGCCACCACCCTTGGCTTTACCTCCGCGCCCCTTCGGCTCGGCAGCGGTTGCTTGGGGATAGCTCACCATGAAATTGTTTTCATCGATGAGATTGATGAAGGTTTGGGTGGCCTCTGGCGGCAGGGTGAGCTTGGCCGTGCCGTTGTCCACCGTGCCTATCACGCGGAACCACTCGCCCGGGCTGTCTTTTGTGGTGTAAATCGCATCCGCGCGGACAACGCGAGCGCCGTTTTCCTGGAAGGTCGCCGTGAC
Source organism: uncultured Chthoniobacter sp. (assembly GCA_964427235.1). Classification (GTDB taxonomy): domain Bacteria; phylum Verrucomicrobiota; class Verrucomicrobiia; order Chthoniobacterales; family Terrimicrobiaceae; genus UBA967. Next base: position 387 of record CAYRTN010000234.1, read on the forward strand.
GGTTTGGCCGTCCACCTTATGCCCTGTGACGGCGGGAACTTTCTCCTTGTTAGTGAGCCGGAATTTGCAGGTGGGATTCCAGTAGGGCAAGCTGGCCTTCATCTCGGTGAGAATTTCGGTGAGGCGAGCGTTCAGCTCAGCAGCCTTCTCAGGCTGCTCTGAGGCGATGTTTTTCGCTTCCTCGATATCCACCCGCACCGACTTGCCGTCTTTGGTGTCAACGAGGTGGTAGAGTTCGAGCGTCGGCGGTTTTCCGCTATCGGTGTCGTAGTTGCGGATGAGTTTGAAATCCCCGGTGCGGATCGTGCTTTGGAAGGATGTGGAGCCACCATGGGGGTAATGCCAGATCATCTCCGAGCGAGGCTTGCCGTTTTGGTCGAGCACGCGCGAGGAGTCATTCAGATCCCCGGTGAGCAATGGTTGAAGGTTCGCACCGTCGAGGTTTTTGCTTTCGGGCTTCTTGACCCCGGCCAACGACAGGAAGGTGGGATAAAAATCGAGGCCGTTCACCATGACATCGCTTTCCTTGCCAGCGGGAATGCCAGGGCCGGCGACGAGGAAGGGCACGCGCACGCCACCTTCCTTGGGCGAGGTTTTGCCTTTGTCCAGCGGGGCGTTGTCGGTGATGGTTTCCCCATGGCCACCTTCGCAACCGCCGTTGTCGGAAGTGAAGAAGATGTAGGTGTTGTCGATCAGTTTGTGGCCCGGGTTGCGCGGGTCGTCGGTGGTTTCGAGGAAATTCACGAGCTGCCCGACATAGTGATCGAGCGTTTCCACCATGGCGCAGAAGAAGGGGTTTTTCTGACCTTCACCGGTCGACCACTCTTTGGAGTTGGCCGGGTCGACACCGAGCTTTTGGGCGTATTTGTCGAGGAGCGCCTTGCTGCGGGACTGGATGGGGGTATGGACAAGCCAGGTCGCGTAGTAGAGGAAGAATGGCTTGTCCTTGTTCGTCTCCATAAACTTCAACGCGCCCTCGGTGACGGAGTCGGTGGGGAAGCCCTCGGCGTCGAGGCGATAGGGATCGCCGGGCTGCTCGGAGGCAAACCCTTGGAGTCGGTTTTTCATGCCCTGTTGGATTCCCCGGGCACCAGCGCCTCCTTTGTGGGTGGTGAAATCAAACCCTTGGTCCAACGGGCCGGGAAACCCGAAATGGCCGCCTCCCGCCATGTGCCATTTTCCAGCGTGTCCGGTGGCGTAGCCGTTTTCGCGGAGGATTCTGGCGATCGTCTGCTCGTTAGCCGGCATGCGCGCGCTGAACCACGGCGTGATCAATCGCTGATTGTCCTTGGCTCCGGGCGGGTTGCCGCCGGCGACATGGGTGGTCTGGGCGCGGGCGGGATGGTTGCCGCTCATGATCGCGCATCGGCTCGGTGTGCAACTCGGCGCTGGCGAATACGCATGGCGGAAGAGAATGCCGCGCTTGGCGAGAGCGTCCATATTCGGAGTATCCGCCGGACTCGGCGCGTCGATGTCGTAGCATTTCAACTCCTGCCAACCGAGGTCGTCAGCGAGCATGAAAACGATGTTTGGAGGAGGTGCGGCTTGGGCGGGAATGGCTAGGGCGATTCCGAGGACGAGGAGGGTGAGTGTGTGTTTGATCATGGTTTTATTGTGGGGAAGTTGGTATCACTTAGTGGCTTTTTTCTCTTCTGCGGCTTTGGCAGCTTTGGCAGCCTTTTTCTTGTTTATCAAATCGGTTTGGACCTTACTCCAGACGATCTCAGCATCTCCGCCGCGCTTGACCATCACGGGGTAGGTGGCATCCCACCATTTGTCGTAAGCCGCGCCCATCGCCTTCACGCGTTCGGGCTCGGCGGTAGCGAGATCGTTCATGCAGCCGGGGTCTTTTTTGACCTCAAAGAGCGCCCAGCGTCCGGGAGGGGTCACGCCCCAGTGGTATTGGGCATTTTCCGCCGTGTAATTCGCCCGTTTACTTCCTGCCTCGACACTCCGGAGGGTTTCGCATTGCTGGCCATTCGCCTCTTCGCAGCCCGGATTGTCGCAGGGACGACTGCGTAAGAGGAGGTAGTTCCCCTGCCGCACCCCGGCCATGGCATATTTGTGGTCCGCCGCCATGCCACCCGGCCAGCGGGCGACATGGTGGTAGAGGAACCGGTCGTCGTGCCAAGCGATCGGGTCTTTGGATTTGAGAACGGGCAGCAGGTTGAATCCTTCGATCTCCGGTTGGAGTGCGTCGGGGATCTTCGCTCCCGCCGCTGCGCAGAGGGTTGGGAGGACATCAATGTGAGCGCTGAGATTGTCCA
>CAYRTN010000235.1:0-2649 GCA_964427235.1 uncultured Chthoniobacter sp.
CCAAGAACAATGAGGGAGTCAGGCATCTCGGTTCTATCGAGCATATCGTCGCTCGTCAGACAGGCCGCTTCAGGCAAACCTGGTACTGGGGGAACCGCGATTTTTGAACCTGTCGCCAAGAGAAAGACTTTGGATCGAATGATCTGTTCCGTACCATCGAGCTTACGTACCGAAACTTCATTAGGGCTTAAAAAAACGGCCTCTCCGCGAATGAAATCAAATCTTCCCGCCTCAAGTTGACCTTTTCGATAATCGGCAAACTCTCCAACGAGTCTTTTTTTTCGCTCGATGATCGCACCAACGTCAAAACGAGGATGATCCAATGCCAGACCAAACTCTCCCGCTCTCTGGAGAACACGGAAGCGTCTGGCCGATTCAAGCAATGTCTTGCTAGGCATGCAGCCTCGAAGGATACAAAGTCCGCCGACTTCACTCCCTCCCTCAATGACAGCCGTCCGCAATCCCAGATCCACAGCCGTTCTCGCGCCCGCATATCCAGCGCTCCCCCCACCCACGACCACAAAATCGTATTCCATCTGCGAGTCATTACCCTAGGACCCCATGCAAAGAAAGAATCAAGCGTCTTTCCTGATTCAACGTGGTCTGGTAGGAATCGGTCTTGCCCAACATGAAATCTCCTTTTGATCCCATCCCGGCGGTGATTGCCGATATCCGACGCGGTCGCATGGTCATCGTCACAGATGATGCCGACCGGGAAAATGAAGGTGATCTCGTGATGGCAGCCGCCAAGGTCACACCGAATGCGGTGAACTTCATGGCCAAATTCGGCCGCGGTCTCATCTGCGCTCCGATCACTGAGGAACGTGCTTCTCAACTCGGCTTGCAACGCATGGTTTCTCAAAACCGTGAGTTTTTTAAAACCGACTTCACTGTTTCCGTCGATGCCACTCGTGGAATCACCACCGGTATCAGCACAAAAGATCGTGCTGCGACTATTAAAGTCCTCTCTGATCCAAAATCCAATATCAGTGACCTGATCCAACCAGGACATGTTTTTCCCCTCCAATCCAAGGCCGGCGGGGTTCTCCGACGCGCTGGACACACCGAAGCTGCCGTCGATCTCGCTCGCTTGGCCGGATTAGACCCATCGGGCGTCATTTGTGAGATCATGAAAGACGATGGCGCCATGGCAAGGCTTCCCGATCTCGTTCGCTTCAAGCAGAAGCACAAACTTAAGATGTGTTCCATCCAGGATCTCATCGCCTACCGTCGCAAAAGCGAGAGGCTCGTTGAACGTGAGGAATCGATTTTGATGCCAACGGACTACGGAGATTTTGATCTCCACCTTTACCGCTCCCTCGTTGACGGAATGCACCACATTGCGCTCGTGATGGGGAAAATTTCTCCAACCAAAGCCACCCTCGTTCGCGTGCACAGCGAATGCCTCACCGGTGATGTTTTTGCCTCTCGGCGCTGCGACTGCGGATCTCAACTCCATCAAGCTATGGAGCGGATTAAAAAAGAAGGCGGCGGCATTTTACTCTACATGCGGCAAGAAGGCCGCGGCATCGGGTTGGGCCCCAAAATCCGAGCTTACAAACTCCAAGAACAAGGACTCGATACCGTCGAAGCCAATGAAAAGCTAGGGTTCCCGATGGATCTGCGTGACTACGGCCTCGGCGCGCAAATCCTCGCCGACCTCGGCGTTCACAAAATTCGCCTCCTCACGAACAACCCACGCAAAGTCGTCGGCCTCGAGGCCTATGACATCGAAATCGTGGAGCAAATCCCTGTTCACTCGGTTCCGAACCCTCACAACGCAAAATACCTCGAAACCAAAAAGAAAAAAATGGGTCACAAACTGTGACTTGCGAGCGGGGGGGAGCTTACCCCATAGCCCCTATTAGCGTGCTTTAAGGGAACTAACACTGGTGAGAATACCCGCGATCATTGAGTAAGCCACAATGCCCACGAACAGGGCGACGAGCAAAATGATTGCTGGTTGAACGAGTGTGGTGAGGTGACCGATGCGGGTTGTGAGGTCACGGTCGAAACGCCTTGCAGCTCGATCCAAGGCACCTCCAATGTCTCCGGTCTGCTCACCCACTGAAAGAATATCCATCATCACAGGGGGGAAAAATCCCACCCGGCGTAGAGCGTTCGCCAGACTCGTCCCCTCTCCTACCATCGAAGAAACTTTGACCAGCAATCCGTGAAGAAACACGTTGCTGGTGGCGTTAATCATCAACTGGAGCCCATGAAGAAGGGCCACACCATTTGAGACCAGCGTGGAAAGCGTCTGCAACATCTCAGCGTAGAATTTGGCACGAAGAACGGGACCAACCACTGGCAAATCCAGCATCGAACGATGCCACCACGCGCGACCTGCAGGGGTTTGAACTGCCGCACGAACAAGAAGGACTACCAGACCGATAAGGGCGATGACAGCCCACCACCACGCAGCAAAAAACTGGCTTACAGAAATGAGAAGTTGCGTGATGAGCGGTAATTTCTGACCTGTCTTTCCCAAGAGAACAGAAAGTTGGGGAACCAAAAACGTGAGGAACACAAACATCAACACGATCGCCGAGCTAAAAACGATAGCTGGGTATAGGAGCGAGGAGATCACTCGGCGACGCAGGTCTTCGATAAGCGTGAGATAGGCACATTGCCGCTTCAGGATTTGTG
>CAYRTN010000236.1:0-2631 GCA_964427235.1 uncultured Chthoniobacter sp.
CCACCTGCCTCGATGCCTACGAGAAACTAGAGTTCCACCGTGCCTATCACACGATCAATCAATTCTGTGCAGTGGATCTCAGCAGTCTCTATGTGGATATCACTAAAGACCGCCTCTACTGCGATCTCTCGACTTCCCCCCGCCGCCGCGCTACGCAGTTCGCCATGCACCGGATCTTCGACACGCTCGTCCGCCTGCTCGCCCCGATCTTGGCTTACACCGCCGACGAGGCATGGGGATATTTTCAGCCCGATACTTCCGTCCATCTACAGGATTTCCCGAAACCCGATCCCGTCTTCACGAATGCGGAGACCGTCGCCACCATGGAGCAACTCCTCCAAATCCGTGGACGCATCGCGCAGTCGATCGAGAAAATCCAAAAAGGCGGCGACATCGGCAGCGCCCTCGAAGCTCGCGTGAAGCTCTCCTCCCCCGCCGAGGAATTGGCGATGCTCACTCCGCTGAAAACGGAGTTAGAGGAAATCTTCATTCTCAGTGATCTGGAGATCATCTCCGAAGAAACCGCCTCCGCCGATGTGACAAAAACACCTGCGGCCCGCTGCGAGCGTTGCTGGCGTCATCGTCCAGAGGTTGGCTCCAGTGCCGCCCATCCGACACTTTGCCTCCGCTGCGAACAAGCCGTGCCGGTCATTTCATGAAGTTACTTCTTCTCATTACGCTCCCGCTCTACCTGCTCGACCAAGTCACCAAGTGGCTTGTGCTGCGGTTCATCGGGACGGACGACATGATTCCAGTCATTCCCGGTTTTTTCAATCTCGTCCAAGTCCATAATACCGGGGCCGCCTTTGGAATGCTGAAGGACAACAACCTCTTCTTCGTCGCTCTTGCGAGTGTCGCCTTGGGCACGTTGGCGTTTTTGGCCAGACGCGGAGCCTTCTCTGATATACCCACACGCATCGGCGCCGCCCTGCTCGTCTCGGGTATCCTCGGCAATCTCACCGACCGCCTCCTCCACGGCTTCGTTGTCGATTTCCTCGACGTCATCCTTCCTTGGTATGGTCACTGGCCCTCCTTCAACGTCGCCGACTCCGCCATCTGCATAGCCGCGTTCCTGTTCCTCATCTCCGGCTTCAAATCCGAAAAACAAAAAGCCTGATTCCACCAGTCTGCCGCTACATCAACATTCGGCAAACCACCAACCGCGCGATCCTCCGGCGATCCCTTGGCTCACTTCGCGCTCTGCACGGGAGTATCATTGCGCAACCCCTCCATGGACACTTCAAAGGAGAGAATGAGTTCATCGTAAACGGGAGCATTGTGTCGGGCTTGGGGAAATTCTCAGCCCCCAAATAAACAGAGCTGATTTTTATCCTCTGGATTTTTCGGTTGTTCCATCTATTTTGAACTCGAATCCGTGGCTGCGATCTTCCAAGATTTTTTGCCGCTCGAATGTTTATGGCTTTGTACGCTCACCCTCATTTATCCAAACCAAAAGCCCCCCGTGCTGATGGCTCTCGGAACCCCTACAGGCACCCTTCTGCAAGGTTGGGCTCAGATAGCGGAATGTCGCTCATCGAGCTATTAGTCGTGGCTGCCATTATTTCCATGATGGCTGGGCTTCTCGCGTTGGGACTCAAAGGCATGAAGTCGCCAGCCATTCAAGGCGCCGCCTCGCAGGTCACCAGCGGTCTCAGCCTGGCGCGGCAACTCGCGATTACCAAGAATACCAAGGCCGCGCTCTTCATTGCGATGGATACCAACAACGGTCGCATTCCCCTCCGCCACTGGGCCGTCGGGTATTCGAATAGGACAGGCAATTGGACTGTGGCCAAGAAATGGGAACCCTTGCCAGAAGGCACCTTTTTTTTGGAGAGCGTCACAAATCGCTCTTACAATTCTCCTATGCCTAAGGCTCTCGGAGAGGCATTTTTTGCTAGTACAGATGACTTTAAGGGCGGCACCGAGCTCATCAGAATCGAGAGTGCCGATGCTTACCCTTGCATCACGTTCTCCAGCGATGGAGCGGCAGCGATTACCGGCAATGCCACCGCCATCGCCATCCGCATCGCCAGCGGTATGGCGGAAACGAACGGCAAGGTGACCTTGACCAGCACGAACCAATATTACTTTGTGGAGACCGACAGCATCGTCGGTCGCATTCGCATGCGGGCCCCAGAAAGCTACAGATGATAACGATGCGCCGCACAGCCTCCAACGCCGGTTTCAGCTTGATTGAAGTGGTCATTGCGCTGGGCATTTTTTCGTTTTGTATCGTGGCCATCGTGGGTCTCCTGCCGGTGGGCATGAATTCCGTGCGCAGTGTGTCGAACGAAAACAACGCCATTCATATCGCCTCCTCGATCGAGGGGATTTGGCAGGTCGCTACAAAAGGGTCGACGATTACGATGCCTAATATCATTACCAATTTGGCTATCAACTCTTCGGCAAATTCGACTTATTACTTTGATGAATTTGGGGAGCCCCTAGCGACCGGCACCGAAGCCACCTTGAAGATGAACTATAAAACAGCTGCAACAGGAAGTTCAACAACCGTTAACATGACATTCTCGTGGCCACCCAACGCTACCGGGAGCTACCAAACCATTCGCGAGTTCTCCTACACCATTTCCAAATGAAGCACCCACGCACTCATCTGGTTCGGTTTTTGAG
>CAYRTN010000237.1:0-763 GCA_964427235.1 uncultured Chthoniobacter sp.
AAAAACATTTATGCAACAATTTCCGTTGTATCCGGAAATAAACTAAACTCTTACAACATGATTCAAAGAATTCAAACTTTATGGTTATTGTTGGCAGCTATTTTTGCCTTTCTGGGTTTCAAATTCAGTTTTTATAGTGGCGCTATTCTAGAACCTGGCAGTCCAGAAACATATGTTAAAGTAACGGGCATTACCTCCATTCCTTTAATTATGATCAGCATATTTTTATACAAAAACAGATCACTTCAACTCAAGTTGAGCATAGGGGGTATTGCATTACAAGCCATTTTGCTTTTTTTGTATTACAGTGAAATCAGTCAGTTTGTGAGAGGCACTTTTTCTTTAACCGCCATCATGCAGGGGTTGGTACCCATCTTTTTTCTATTGGCAGCCAAGGGCATCAGCAATGATGAGAAAATTATCAAAGAGAGCAACAGGCTTCGATAAGTACTTAAAAATATTAAATGCTATACCGCTTTTACCAAGCGGTATTTTTTTGCCTGTTATTACCTTCCACTTGATCTGCGGCTTGTTTTTTTGTAAACATTTCACCTAAACTTGTAAGCTTAACCAAAAATGAATGATAGGATACCCTTACATAAACTTCCCTGTATAACTTCCCTTGAGCTTTTTCAGATCTGCAGGTTTGCCTGCAAAAACCAGGTTACCGCCTGCATCGCCTGCTTCGGGACCAAGATCGATGATCCAATCAGCACTTTTTAAAACGTCGGTATTGTGTTCTATTACTATAATAGAATGACCT
>CAYRTN010000237.1:773-2611 GCA_964427235.1 uncultured Chthoniobacter sp.
CCTTGTTCTACCAACGCATTAAAGGATGCCAATAATTTTTTGATGTCATGAAAATGCAAGCCAGTTGTAGGTTCATCAAAAATAAACAGTATATGGCCTTGCGCTTTTCCTTTACCAAGGAAGGAAGCCAATTTTACGCGTTGTGCTTCTCCACCACTGAGCGTGTTGGAAGATTGGCCTAACTTAACATAGCCCAAGCCTACATCGCTCAAGGGTTGAATTTTATTTGCTACAGATTTACCATCCTTGTCTTTTTCATCGGCTTTAAAAAATTCGATGGCTTCGTCTACACCCAACTCCAATATATCGAATATATTTTTCCCTCTGTACTGCACATCGAGCACTTCTTCTTTGAATTTTTTTCCGTTACACACATCACAAAGCAAATGCACATCAGCCAGAAACTGCATTTCTACCAGTTGTTCTCCTTCACCTTTACAGGCATCACACCTGCCTCCATCTACGTTGAAAGAAAAATGTTTGGGCATGAAGCCGCGCATTTTACTGAGTGGTTGTTTAGAAAATAAATCGCGGATTTCATCATAGGCTTTAATGTACGTAACAGGATTGCTGCGACTGCTTTTGCCAATCGGATTCTGGTCAACCATTTCTATTTGACTGATGTAATCCACATCTCCCTTCAACCCCTTAAACAATCCTGGCTTTTCTGTGCCCTCCCCTTTTAACTTCTGCAAGGCAGGATATAAAATCTGTTTCACGAGGGTTGTTTTACCACTTCCACTCACTCCACTCACGGCACACAACACATTAAGTGGAAATGTGACCGTTATGTCTTTTAAATTATTTTGTCTAGCGCCTTCTACCACAATAGATCGTATCCACTTGCGTTGGTTCTTGGGCACTTCGATAGAAAGTTTGCCCGATAAATATTTGCCCGTCAAACTTTCTTTGTTGGCTACAATTTCATCGTAGTTGCCCTCTGCTATCACTTCTCCACCCAGGTGACTCGCTAGTGGCCCCATATCGATGATATGATCTGCTTCCCGCATCATCAGCTCATCGTGTTCTACTACCACTACCGTGTTGCCCAGATCTCTTAGTTCTTTTAAAACTACAATCAATCTTTCTGTATCACGGCTGTGCAAACCAATAGAAGGCTCGTCTAAGATGTAGAGTGAATTGGTAAGGTTACTTCCCAAACTTCGGGTAAGTTGAATGCGCTGGCTTTCACCACCACTCAACGACTTGGCAAGCCGATTCAATGTGAGATAACCCAATCCCACATCAATGAGGGTCTTTATGCGATGGTGAATTTCTAACAATATTCTTTTGGCTACCTGTTCATCATATGTACTGAGCTTTAATTTTTCGAACCACACTTTTAAATCTTTCACCGGCATTTCACAAAGTTCGCCAATGTGTTTGCTGCCTACTTTTACATAAAGAGCTTCTGTGCGTAAGCGGTACCCCTTGCAATCGGTACATTTTGTTCTGCCCCTGTACCTGCTCAACAAAACTCGGTACTGTACTTTGTATAAATTTTGTTCTACTTCTTTAAAAAAATCGTTGATGCCATTAACATGTGCATTGCCTTCCCACAAATCGGCGAGTTGTTTTGGAGATAGATCCATGATGGGTTTGTGCACCGGGAAATCAAATTTTTTGGCAGCCCTGATAAAAGCTTCTTTCCATTCTCCCAATTTTTCACCTTTCCAAGGAGCCACAGCTCCTTCGTATAGGCTTAACCGTTGGTCGGGTATGATGAGGTCTGGATCCAATCCCAAGATTTGTGAAAATCCTTCACAAGTAGGACAGGCACCAAAAGGATTGTTGAATGAAAATAAATTCGGGACAGGTTCCTCAAAACTCATTCCATC
>CAYRTN010000238.1:0-272 GCA_964427235.1 uncultured Chthoniobacter sp.
TGCGAATGTAGGCGCCGAACTGCTCGGGGTTCATCACCGTCAGCACAAAATCATTGGCGTCCATCTTGTCCAGCGTCGCGCGGTCCTGCAGCACGGCAGCGCTTTCCTTGTAAAGGCGCGCCACAATCTCCGGCGGAGTCTTGGCTGGCGCAGCGATGCCGTACCAGACGCTGGCTTCATAACCCGGTACGCCCGATTCCGAAATGGTCGGGAGGTCGGGCAGCTTGGGAATCCGCTTGGCGCTGGAAATCGCCAGCGCCCGGGTGCGGCCA
>CAYRTN010000238.1:330-2591 GCA_964427235.1 uncultured Chthoniobacter sp.
TGGATATGGCCGGCAACAAGATCGGTGTTGGCCGGCGCAGCGCCCTTGTACGGCACAAACACCATGTCGAGGGCAGCGGCGCTTTTGAACAGTTCAGTCGCCAGATGTGCGGCATTGCCCGGTACCGCGCCGAAGTTGAGCTGCCCCGGCTTCGACTTGATCAGCGTAATCAATTGCTTGATGTTGCTCACCGGGAGCGCAGGATGCACTACGACGACAAACGGCGCCGACGCCGCGAGCACCACTGGTGCGAAATCGCGCGCCGGGTGATAACCGATCTTCGAATAAATGCTGACGTTGATCGACATCGGGCCTGAGGTGCCCATGAACAACGTGTAACCATCGGCGGGTGACTTGGCGACCATCTCGGCACCGATGTTACCGCCAGCGCCCGGACGGTTGTCGACGATGACCTGCTGTCCGAGCCGCTCGCCCAGCGGCTGCGCGATCAGTCGCGCCAGTAAATCGGTGGGGCCGCCAGCGACCAGCGGCACCACCAGGCGAACGGTTTTGGTCGGATAGTTCTGGGCATGGGCGAAGCCGGTTACGGCCAGTGTGATGACGAGAATCAGTCGCAGCATGAGTTACTCCTATTCAAATTCGAAGACCACGATTTCATGATCCGTAAGTTCCGGTACCGTCACCACACAGGCGCCGTTCAGCATTGTTGTTTCCAGCCTGGTTTCATTCGAAGCGAGCCGCACTTCCGTAATGCGCTGTCCCGCAGGCGGACGAAGGCGCACGACGATGCCATGAACTGGAACCAGATTGCGTCCCGGATGGCGCCAGCCGGTGTTGAGCGGCTTGTCGAGCGGCAGATTGATCAGATGCACCAGTGCCCGACCCGGCTGCCCCATGTGGGTGACATCGACATAATCCGGCGCCTCCACTTCCAGCGCCGGTGCCGCACCCGCAGCCCAGCGCACGGCATTGGCCATCACATGGGCAAGATCGGGGAAACCGTAGTGGTAATACAACGCTTCCATGGTGTTGGCGAAATACACTACGCGCCCCTTGCCGCAACTGCCGCGCACGACTACCGGAATGTCAGTGGTGGCACGGATCGCACTGTATTCAGGGATGCTGATCGTCGCGCCGGAATGCGCGATCACCGGCGGGATCAACGTGAGAGGCACTATCTGACCGGCACCCGCTTTCACCTCCACCAGCGCGCCCTCATTCGGAATCAGATCGGTATCGCCGATATCATCGAGCAGCGGGTCGTTGCGGTCTTCGAGTTTCGCGTAGGAAGACTTGAGTCCTTCACGCCGCCCGCCGTAACTGATGCCCAGCGTGCCAGCAAAGGCCGGTGTCTCGCGCGGCGTGCCGTCCATCGCATAACGACCTGCATCAAAACCCGCAACCAGACCACCGCCGTTCCGTGCATAGCTATCCAGCGCCGCTACGGTCGCATCCGACACGCAGGCCAGATTCGAAATCACCACGTTCTGGTAACCCTTGAGCCGCTCGGCAGTGACCAGTTTGTCAGAGATCACATCAAACGGGATATGCGCTTCCTGCAGTGCGCAATACCAGCCGCGTATGAAATCCAGATAACGCGCATGCGGCTTGTCGCGACCGTAGTTATCCTGGGTATGCCGCGACAGCACCAGCGCCACCCGCGCCTGTGATTTCGCACCGTCGAGATATCCCCGCCAGCGTTCAAGCCGCTGGAACACTTCTTTCATCGGCGCGAGGCCACGACGGTCGAACAGATCGGAATAACCGCCGTTGATATGCAGCCACGGGCTCACGCCGTTGGCGACCTGCTCGACGATCCACGGCCGGTTCTCGGCCTCAGGCGCGGCATAGAGCCGCCACCACGGATAAAAGTAACTCACGGTCATCCAGCGCGGCTTGTCCGGCGCCAGCGTCGACAGATATTTCGCCTGTATGCCAGGCCACCACGGCGCGGTGTGGCGACGCTGACACTCAAAGGTGGGGATATCCTGATGCTCCAGCCAGTAGTCAATATCCCAGCCGCCGGGACGTATGGTTTCCAGCGATTCCATCAACTGCACCGCAGCAATAAACACGGCGTCAGCTTTCGCGGCATGAATCTCGCGGTGCATCAGCGCCACCCAGTCGGCAATGCGCCGGTAGCGCCATTCGTTGTATTGCCGCCAGACGGGATCGTCCCAGTTTTCATCGGGAATGGCCTGCCCCGATTCGGCGCGGAACATCGACTGGCAGGTGTTGCAGTAGCAGGCGCCGGTATCCCATGCCGCAAATTTGCCCTGGTTGTTCCAGATACCGTCGGC
>CAYRTN010000239.1:0-2564 GCA_964427235.1 uncultured Chthoniobacter sp.
CTGGCCTTATCTTTTGATGTCAAAACGCCGTTTCTCCAAGATTTCAGTTACCCGCATCCGTCTGATGAGGCGTCTCGGTCTCGCAGTCAGGAACCTCCGCAGCCGGTTCCCATTTTAGCCCTCGGCTAATTTTTTCTGAAATCCTGATTCTAGGATTCGATGTCGTTGCCCGCCATTGCGGGAATTTCGATTTTTTCTAACTGGCATTAACCCACGTGTGGTTTGCCTCTCTTCTTTCAATTCCAAAAACACCTATATGCTTTACAAAAAATTACTTGCTTATATATTAGCTCTAACTTCCTGCGTTACGCTGGGATTAGCACAATCCACTCCAACCCCGACACCGACGCCAGAGCCGTCTGCACCACAGGTGCTCCCTGAGACGGTCGTTTCAGCAAAGCCCGAATCTCTCACCAACCCCTCCATCTCATCTCTGAGAGAGGAAATGGAACAAATCCCAGGGGCGGCAGAAATCATCGATGCCGAAACCTATAAAGGCGGACGCGCTACCACGGTGAAAGATGCGCTGGATTACGCGCCGGGCGTCTTCATCCAACCCCGATTTGGCTCAGAGGAATCTCGCATTTCCATTCGTGGATCGGGAATCCAGAGGACGTTTCACGGACGCGGGCTGAAACTTCTTCAAGACGGTGTGCCAATCAATCTCGCCGATGGTAGTTTTGACTTTCAAGCCATCGAACCCCTTGCTTCGAAAGCCGTAGAGGTTTTTCGTGGCTCAAATGGCTTGGAATATGGAGCGACGACGCTCGGGGGAGCGGTGAATTTCGTTTCCTTCACGGGATACGATGCTCCACGTTTCACTGCTCGGTTTGATTACGGAAGCTATGAGACCTACCATGCGCAGTTGGCAGCGGGCGACGTCGTTGGTCCAGTCGATTACTACGCCAGCTTGTCATTCCTGTCTCAAGGCGGATACCGCGTTCACAGCGTGCAGAATAATCTGCGGCTCTTTACCAATGTCGGCTACCGTTTTAATCCTGAACTCGAAACTCGGTTTTATTTTGCCTACGTACTCTCGGATTCCGAGTTGCCCGGCAATCTCACCAAGGCGCAGATGGAGCAGGATGCCACGCAGGCAGCACGGGTTCCGGAATTTCTGAGGGATTTTCAACCTGTGGCCCGGTTCGATTATGTCACCAGCGATTGGAAGCGTGATTTTAATCTTCTACGCATCGCGAATAAGACGACATGGCAGACCGACGACAACCGGCTTAGCTTGAGTGCATTCTGGTCCAGAAAGGATCTTGATCATCCAATTCTTTTTGAGATCACTCAGTTGACGAATGATTTTGGCGTTGGGGCCCGCAATGATTACACGGCGGAGCTTTTTGGTCACAAAAACAATTTCATCTTCGGACTTTCTCCAACTTGGGGATATGTCCAAGACAGTCGGTATGAAAATGTCTTCGGTCAGCGCGGGGCTCAATTTGCGGATAGCGCCCAATTCGCCCTGAATCTCGATGCCTATGCGCTCGAGCAATTCTGGATTACGCCGCAATGGGCTCTTTGTGCAGGCTCCCAAGTGAACTATGTGGAGCGCACAAATTCAGATAATTTTCCCGTCGGTCCTGATAATAGCGACTCGCAAAATTGGTGGGGATTTAGTCCGAAAGTGGGAGTCATTTACGAACCCGTTTCACAAGTCCAGATCTTTGCTGATGCGAGCCGCAGCTTCGAGCCACCTTCCTTTGGCGAGTTGGCGGATGCTGCCAATGGCGGAAGCGGTCTTGTGCAGTTGGACGCTCAGACAGGAACAACTGTCGAAATCGGTACACGTGGTCGATACACGCACTTCACTTGGGATTTGTGCTACTACTACAGTTGGCTGCAAAACGAGCTGCTCGAGTACGAGGTCGCGCCTGGTCTCAACCAAACGGTGAATGCCGACAATACAACCCATCAAGGCATTGAGTTTGCCTTCAACTGGGATGTCTTTTACGACATTTTCACACACTCCGCGACAAAGGAGAAAAGCTTTCATAGCGAGGTTTCATCGAAAAAGCCGAACTTCGACCGCCTTCTTCTGCGTGTGAATTATCTTTGGAATAACTTCTGCTATAGCAATGACGCGATCTACGGATCCAACATGCTTCCAGGAATTCCAGAGCATTACCTCCGTGCAGAACTCCTCTACGAGCATCCGTGTGGCTTCTACATCGGGCCAAATCTCGAATACGTACCTGTCGGATACAGCATCGATTCTCAAGGCACCGTCTTTACCGATAGCTACGCTCTCCTTGGCGCGAAGATCGGTTGGCGGACCAAGCACGGCCTTTCCGCCTACTTCGAGGTAAAAAATATGATCGATACAACATACACAGCCACATCGGGAGTGGTCGCTAACGCCAGAGGGTTGGACGTGGCGCAGTTCCTGCCTGGCGAAGGTCGTGGATTTTACGTTGGCATGGAATATCTCTGGTAATGAAAACTTCTACTATTCGCCGCATTCACCGTTGGCTCGGGCTGATCTTCAGCCTGAGCATACTGGCTTCCTCCTTAAGCGGAGTGGTTCACACTCTCATGGCTCATAAACAACCGCCTCC
>CAYRTN010000240.1:0-2563 GCA_964427235.1 uncultured Chthoniobacter sp.
GCCTAGCCCGTGAGGATTGGGAAATCCTGCGCGACTTGATCCAAGCGATCTCGGGTTCGAACGGCATTTACACAGTCGAGGAAGTCTTCAAGCAATTGGCGTCCGAGGTGCCGGCATTGCAGGGCCTCACGATCAGCCGCATCGGCGATCTGGGTGTGCAACTTTCGCTCACGGCCTGATCCGCATGCGCCGCTTTGTCCTTTTGGCGGCAGTGGCCGCGATCGCGGTTGTATTCACGGGATGTGGTGGCGGTGAGGTTGCGTCAGCGCCGGTGCGCCCGCGCCTCACTCGCATCGAGTCTCTTGGCAACCAGTGCTTCCGCATCACCTCGTCGCTAGGCACCTCGATTCTCACGAATCCCTATGCGCCGAAGACCGGTGGTCGCACGCTGCCTTCACCGCTCAAAGCCGATATCCTTCTGGTGACGGCCGAGCGTCCGGATGCCAACAATATCAACGCGCTCGAAAATCAACCCGCCTTGCTGCGTTCGAGCGTTGGTATCGGATGCGCGAATATCACTGGCGTGCCGATTCGTGGCGTGCCGAGTTACCGGAATCCGGATGTCCCCTCCGCAGATGGAATGAACCTCACCTACACTTGGGTGATGGATGGAATTCGCTTCTGCTATGTGGGCAACATGGATCGCCTTTTTGCTCCGGATCAGTTGGCCGAAATCGGCAATGTGGATGTTTTATTTGCGCCGGCCAAGACGCTGTTGACGGCAACCGAGCGGGATCAGGCGCTGCGTCAGATTCACCCACGACTCTTGGTTCCGATGGGCAAGGGGGCATGGACGAGCGGCGACGTGAAGACGGTCGCTGACAACGAATTTTCCCTCTCCCGCGAAATGCTCCCGTTGCAATTCGGGACTCTGGTTTTCTTAAAGTGAAAAAAAAGATTCTCATCACCGGATCCGGCGGCAGGGAACATGCCCTTGCTTGGAAGCTGGCACAGTCACCCGAAGTCGAAAAAATTTTCACCGCACCCGGCAATGCCGGCACCGCGCAGATAGGGGAAAATGTGCCCATCGCCGCTGATGATGTCGCGGCCTTGTTGGCCTTCGCTCAGGCGCAAAAGATCGACCTCACGGTCGTTGGACCCGATGACGCCTTGGCGGCCGGTGTGGTCGATGCTTTCGAGGATGCTGGGCTTAGGATATTTGGCCCACGGGCGAGTGCCGCCCGTCTCGAATCCTCCAAAGCGTTCGCCAAAGATTTCATGATGCGTCATGGGATTCCGACCGCTGCTTACAGCGAGTTCACGGATTTTCAGGCGGCACGCGAGTTTTGCTCAAAATCCCAATACCCTCTCGTGGTGAAGGCGGACGGACTTGCGCTCGGCAAGGGCGTTGTTATTGCTGCTAACTTTGACGAGGCCGAGCAGGCCTTGCGTCTCTGCATGGAAGAACGTGCTTTTGGTGAGGCCGGTGCTCGCGTGGTGGTGGAGGAATTTCTCGTTGGGGTTGAATGCTCGATCCACGCCTTTGTGGACGGACGCTCGCATTTGCTCTGTCCCGATGCGCGTGACCACAAAAAGGCTTTCGATGGCGATAACGGTCCGAATACCGGTGGCATGGGAACGATCAGCCCCTGCGGATCCATCGATGCGACGCTTCGCGAGACGATCAAAACCGAGGTGCTGGACCGCTTCATTTCGGGTATCAAGAAAGATGGGATCGCTTATCGGGGAATGTTGTTCCCTGGGCTCATGCTCACCAAAGGTGGAGTGAAAGTGCTCGAGTTCAATTGCCGTTGGGGTGACCCCGAGACCCAAGTGCTCGTTCGCCGCCTCAAGTCCGATTTGCTGGCTGTGCTGGAAGCCACGGTGGACGGGAAACTCGATTCCATCGCGCCGGACTGGGACGATGAGGCCGCCATCTGCCTCATTCTCGCTTCGGGCGGATACCCCGGTTCCTATGAAAAAGGAAAAGTCATCGACGGATTAGACGCTGCAGGGGCGATGGACGGGATCCAGGTTTTTCATGCTGGGACAAAATCCGATGGCGCACGTGTTCTCACCAATGGCGGGCGCGTGCTCGGCGTTTCCGCCAAGGCGGGAAGTCTTGAAGCTGCGAGAGATCATGCTTACCGGGCTGCGGAAAGGATTTCCTTTGATCGGATGCAACGCAGAAACGATATTGGTGCCAGACCGGCCACTCTATGAAAACTTGTGCCCTCGCGATTTTCATCTCTTGCACCCTCGTGGCGTTCGCCGCCGAAGAAGCGCCGGCACCTGCGGTCGCGCCACAACTCCATGAAGCCGTAAACGCGCTCGATGCCACGCAGGTCCAAAAGGCCATCGATATCTTGCGGACCAACTTTCTTTCCGCCGATGACTTGGATGATGATGCGCGGCAGCGAGCGCTCCTCGAAGGTCTGGCCATACGCTTGGCTCCTGGAGTCAGCATTGTTCCCGCCGCGTCCGAGTCCAAGCCCAAGGACATTCTGCCCTTCCTCGCCGAAATCATCGACAACCGAGCCGGATACATTCGTCCCGGTGCCCTCGATGCCGATTCGCTCGGCCAAACCGATGTGGCGTTAAAAAATTTCACCGACAAGCAAAT
>CAYRTN010000241.1:0-2553 GCA_964427235.1 uncultured Chthoniobacter sp.
AACATCCAATATCAGGATGTCGTTCTCAAGCTCGAGGTCATCCCTCTCATCAACTCGGATCGCGAGGTCAACCTCGTGATAGCCCAAACTAATGACAATATTGTTGGGAAGGAATCGATCTCGGGCAACGAGGTTCCGATCATTGCGACGCAGGAGATCACCACTAGTGTGCGTGTGCCAAATGGGGCTACGATCGTTCTCGGAGGGCTCATTTCCGAGGACAAGGAGCGCAATGTGAGCGGTCTTCCCTATATTTCCCAAATCCCCGTTCTCGGAACACTGCTTGGCGGGCGAACGGACACCAAAGTCAAAAAAAGTGAACTCATTGTGATGATCCAGCCGGTCGTTGTAGATTCCAATCAGGAGATGATGAAGGGCAGTGCCTATGAGGCTGATCGCACACCGCTTGGACGCGATGGGCAGGAAATGACGGCTCCCATTGCTGAGCAAGCTCACCCTCCAGCTGTCTGGAAGCCCACTCCAGTTCCAACGCCCGTGATGGAAAAGAAGAAGTTCCAATTCCCTTGGTCTAATAAGCAAAATGATTGATGATCTTCTGCAACTGGCGCTCCTTAACGGATGTGTCGATAAAGAGGCCTGTGATGCGCTCCTTCGCAACGCCGCCTTGGAGCAGCGCTCCCTTGTTGCTGCCATCCTTGATGCCAAGATCGTTCGCGAGCCGGAATTTTTGAGTGCCCTTGCCGAACGTCTTCATCTTCCTTGGCGCGACGAAGAGGCGGTCGCTACGATCGAGCATGTGCGCGACAAGTTTCCCGCTAGGCTCGCGCTTGGTCAGATCGTGATCCCTGAGGCGATGGTCGATGGGGGTGAATTACGTGTTTTTGCGTTTGATCCGTTTGATTTTGCGGGATTGCAGGCCGTATCCCAATTTTGGAAAGGGCCGGTGAGAATGGTGATGACCACCCGACGCCGACTTGTTGATATTCTCAGGACCACCTACGGCGTGGGTGCCGATACTTTCGAGGAACTGCTCGAGGGTCGTGAGGACGACCTTCCCGGAGGCGTGCAGGAAGAGGTCAATGTTGTCGATGAAGAAGACTCCGAAGCTTCGGTAATGAAGTTTGTGAATCAGATTCTCCGCGAAGGTTTACAACAAGGAGCCACGGATATCCACTTTGAGCCCTTCGGCAAAGATCTGCGCATCCGCTATCGCATTGATGGCGTTCTTCACGAGACACCGGTTCCCCAGCGAATCAAGGTGCTTCAGGATTCGGTGATTTCCCGTCTCAAAATCATGTCCGCTCTCGATATTGCGGAGCGGCGCCGTCCACAAGATGGTCGCATCGCGCTTGAGATCGCAGGACAACCGATCGACGTTCGTGTAGCCACGATTCCCAGCGTGTATGGAGAAAACGTGAGCCTGCGTCTTTTGGGGCAGCAAACATTCAACTTCGCCTCGCTCGGTCTGGATCCCGAAAATGAGCGGCGTATTCGCAATCTGATTTCGATCCCCAACGGTATCATCCTTGTCACTGGCCCAACGGGTTGCGGTAAGAGTACGTCGCTCTACACCTTTTTAAGTTCCATCAATACCAAGGAGCGTCGCATCGTGACGATTGAAGATCCGGTGGAACATAAGCTCGATGGGGTGATCCAGATCGCCGTTAAGCCTGAAATCGACCTCACCTTTGCCACGGCGTTGCGCAGTATCCTTCGAGGTGATCCGAATGTGATCATGGTCGGTGAAATGCGTGATCTCGAGACCACCGAGATCGCTATCCGTGCCGCTCTCACAGGTCACTTGGTTTTTAGTACGCTTCATACGAATGATGCGGTTGGTGGCATTACTCGTCTTCTCGACATGGGAGTGGAGCCGTTTTTGGTCGGATCTTCCGTTCGTTCGTTTATCGCTCAGCGTCTCGTTCGCCGCCTGTGTCCTCATTGCTCGCAGCCTGGCGAAAACAAAGACGACGAGCTTCAGGGGATTGGATTTCCCCTCGAGTTCTCATCTAAAATCCGTCGCCCAGTTGGCTGTGAACGCTGCCGCAACACAGGTTACGCTGGCCGAACAGCTCTCTATGAGATTTGCATGATGAGCACACGAATGCAGGAACTCATTCAGAAGCGTGCGACGGGATCGGATCTTCGTGATCTAGCCATCCGCGAGGGTATGGTACCCCTTCGCAAGTCAGGTTGGCAAAAAGTCTCCGAAGGAATCACCTCGATTGCTGAAGTCGTTCGAGTGACGTCCAACGAAGTCGATATGCTGAATGAGTGAAAGTGATGCCTGATGCCGGATTTTAACTACAAAGCGACGGCTGTGGATGGAGTCATCTCCACTGGAGTGATCGCCTCGAAAACGCGCTCCGAGGCCTATCGGACTCTGCGTTCGCGTGGTCTTAATCCCATCAGTGTGGGAGAATCGACCGGCAAAGCGGTCGCAGATCAGGCGGCTCAAGATCCTAGCCAGTTGGTGAAGCTTTCCACCTCGCAGTTGCTGTTCTTCACCGAGGAATTGGCTGAGTTGCTTGAAGCTGGGCTTAAGCTGGAGTCCGCTCTGAAGGTCATCGAGCAAAGACAGGAAAAATCGGG
>CAYRTN010000242.1:0-2545 GCA_964427235.1 uncultured Chthoniobacter sp.
CAGCAATACAAGCAACTCCTCATGGTCGCTGGCGTTGAAAAGTATTTCCAAATCGCCCGCTGCTTCCGCGACGAAGACCTGCGCGCCGACCGTCAACCGGAGTTCACCCAACTCGACGTCGAAGCTTCCTTTATCACACAGGACGACATCCTCGCCCTCATGGAAAAAGTCCTTTCTGCCGTCTTCCGTGAGGCTAAAGGGATCGAGATTCCAACGCCATTCCCGCGCCTGACATACAAGGACGCCATGAATCGCTATGGCAGCGACAAGCCCGATACGCGCTTCGGTATGGAAATCACCGATCTCGGCGACATCTTTGGCGAAAGCCAATTCAAGGTCTTCCGTGGCGCCCTCGACGGCGGAGGAGTCGTGAAAGCCATCAACGCCACGGGCCTCGCTTGCATCACAACCGGTCAAATCGAAAACCTCACCGAGCTCGCCAAACAAGCCGGTGCGAAAGGGCTCGCTTTCATCAAAGTGGAAAATGGCGAATGGAAATCCCCAATCGTCAAATTCTTCACCGACGCCGAAAAAGCCGCCCTCACAGAGCGTCTCGCTATCAAAGAAGGTGACCTGATTTTGTTCGGTGCCGACAAATGGGAAACGGCTTGCGAGACCCTCGGCCGCGTCCGCCTACGCGTTGCCGAAATGCTCGGAACACTCAAAGGTTCTACCGCCCTCAATTTCTTGTGGGTCGTTGATTTTCCTCTCTTGGCTTGGAACGAGGAAGAGCAGAAGTGGAACGCCGTGCATCACCCGTTCACGCGTCCTTGCGCGGATGACACCGCCCTTCTCGAGTCCGGCGAATACGGCAAGATCCGCGCGGTGGCTTACGATGTCGTTCTCAACGGCGTTGAAATCGGCGGCGGCAGCCTCCGAATCCACGAATCCGACCTGCAATCGAAAATGTTCAGCGTTCTTGGAGTCAACGAGGAGAAGCAACAACTCCTCTTTGGTCACATCTTGAAAGCTTTCAAATTTGGCGCCCCGCCCCATGGCGGCATTGCTCTCGGCCTCGACCGCCTTGTCATGCTCATCGCCGGCGAAGACAGCATCCGCGACGTCATCGCCTTCCCGAAAAACAACCGAGGCGTTGAAATGATGACCCAATCACCCGCCGAAGCCGACTTCAAGCAACTCCGCGAGCTTTATATCCAGAGTACGGCGAAAAAGCAGGCATGACATGGTTTTTGCGATTCACGAAAATCCGACAAGCACGCTCGCATCTTTCAAAATCGTAAACATCATGCGCCATTTGAATCCCTCGGTTACCTTGAGTTTTGCTGGCGCGGCTCTTCTGGGGGTTGGCTCGGTGATTCTGCCTGTCTGGATTCTTTCGCCACGCCTCTACGAGGCCCCCTTGTTCCCACTCATTCGCACGGGAATCGAGGGCATGTCCTATCTCACTTTCGTTTTTCTCATCGTCAGCGGAATTTTGCTCGGACTGTTAGGCAAGTGCCATCCGTTTCTTCTTGGTCTTGCGACGATGGCATTGTTTCCATTGCTGGCTATTGTTGAAATGGTAGCATCGCCAACTTCGCATAACTTGTGGCCAATTGAATTCGTCACCTACTGCTTTATCAGCCTAAGCGCAGTTTTTGGAGCATTCGTTGGCAGGTATCTGCAGACGAAAAGTAGGAAGTTCGGACTCTAATCATCGCTCAACTTTGGGCCATTCCCGCAGATAACGAGAAATAAGATTTGATTTCAGGATCGATCGGGATACCGTCATACGCATGGAAACGGTAACGATCTCTCCGAAGTTTCAAATTGTTATACCTCAGCGCATAAGGGAGTCCATGGGGCTCCGTTCTGGTGAAAAAGCCCGAATGCTGTCTTTTCGTAATCGGATTGAGGTTATCCCTGTTCGCGATATTCGATCACTGCGAGGTTATCTGAAGGGGATCGATACAACATTCGTTCGTGATGGTGACCGTGTATGAATGTGGTAGATTCATCGGCGTGGATCGCTTATTTTGCTGACGAACCGACCGCCGATTTTTTTGCAGAAGCCATCGAGGATGCGGAATTGCTAATTGTTCCTTCTGTATGTATTTATGAGGTTTTCAAGGTGATTCTCCGCGAAAAAGGGGAGGACGACGCGTTTCTTGCCATAGCCGCCATGCAGCAGGGCAGGGTGGTTGATTTGGATGCAGACCTTGCTATTGAGGCTGCGGCAGTTGGTCATGAGGAGAAATTGGCCTTTGCTGATTCCATTATTTATACGATTTGCGAAAAGTTTAATGCCACGCTATGGACACAAGATGAGCACTTTTCTCGGAGGCCTCGCGTTCAATACATGGAAAAAAAGAAAAGCGGACACTAGCATGGAATCTCGCAATAATTTAGGAATCGCTGGATGCCAAGGTAGGTCAAATCCATAATCAAACAGCAGGGCAGGTTGTTGTCCTTAGATGCAGGATCTTCATTTGCAAGCTATCACTTAAGTTTATGAAAAAAATCTTATTCCTCCTCATTCTTGCCGCGCCAGCGTTTGCGGCTGAGCCTGCCATTACCATTTATAATCAAGGTTTCGCGGTCGTTC
>CAYRTN010000243.1:0-2543 GCA_964427235.1 uncultured Chthoniobacter sp.
AGTATAGATTTAAACATTGAGGATTTTTTTAAAAGCATGTGGCACTATTTATGCCGCATGCAATAATAATATATTAATAGGAAGCTGTTCTAGTTAAATTTGCTGGGACAGAAGCAGATGAACTAACTGTAGAACTGATACTAGTATACCCTTGTCTTAATGCTCTAGTATTCCAATACATCACGTTCTTATCATTTGATGTATTTAAAGTTCTTGTACTAGTTCCACTAAATGAATTACCGCATCTTCTCTTGCAACTATATGTCGTAGTATAAGAAAAAGGGGCAGTCGCTAATGGATTTCCTGCTGGTGTTACGACAACTCTTGAGTTTAATTCAAAATATATTCCAGCCGGCCAATATTTTACACTTGTATTAATAAATACTTGCATTTGAATAGTACCTCCTGGTGTATTTTGATTGCTTACTAGATTAGTTGGAAAAGTGCCTCCTGTATGAGGCACATCAAACGATTGCTGCCATGCATCATTACAAAAGAGCCCTCTAGATTTATAAATTTTCAATTCTTCTATAACATCTTCTTCAATTGAAAATGCTAGTACACTTTGAATTGATGTGCCATTTTTTGCTGATAATATATCACTAGTATTTCCGTTCTTTTGAGCATACACTTTCTTACTAGGGAAATCTACTAAGATTAAAAAAGCATCAATTTTGATGAACCCATCTTTGTTTATAAGTTTACCAATAAATTCAAACTGTTCTTTTTCGTCATCAGATACTATTGAATTGTAATTATAAAATAGATTTGCTTGTTCAACAAGATTTGCAAATTCAATAAGTGATTCCCTTGATTCTGTATTTACAATATTTTCATATTTATAAAATGTTTCAAAATTTAGGATTCCATTATCTACTCGATAGTCGTTTCCATTAAAATTGATAATACCGCTTGACGAGCGAGTTTTAATAGTTCCTGTAATGTTTGTGGGATTTGTAACAAGTTCATTGCTCTTGTTGCAACTGATTGTGAAGATTGCGATACCTAAAATCGCCATGATTAACTTTTTCATTTTAAAATTTTGGTTGTTTTAATTAAAAATACTGTTTTGTTTTGCCTTATAGTTTCGTCTTCAAACGCAGGCTTTTTTGAAAACTATTTGCTTTATTTTTTTGTGGTGTGTCTGCAAAATCAAATTTCACCATGTAAGAAATTTTAGTTTTCACGTTGCTTCATATTCCTTTGTTCCTGTCGCTTTAGTAACTAATCTACTTTGTATTGAGGACTTTTGATTAGTCGAAGTTAATGTCTTTATGCCGAAACTGGTTTTGTTGCTCGTTTGAAATCTCTTACAACTCATAGATATGAATTACAAAATGCTTCCTGATGTTGTTATTATCGATGTCGAAATGCCTGAAATGGATGGCTTGGAAGCAAGCAGGAAGATACTGAAGCTAGATGCTCACGTTGGTACCCTCTCTTCGAAGGCTGCGCCTTCGCAAGCCCTATGTTCTCTTTTTTAGCCCAAGCAGTGAGACGTTTCATGTTGAGTCTAGGTTATAGTATTTCCTTAAACAGTGACTCTACGAACTTCCCTTTTTATCGAGCAATAAAAGTTCGTTCACCTGAATTTCGGTGATATAGCGTTTCACGCCATTCGTGTCGGTATAATCGCGGTGTGTGAGTTTACCTTCGATGGCAATCTCGCTGCCCTTGCCAAGATATTGCTCGCAAAGCTCGGCTACTTTGCCCCAGGCTATAAGATTATGCCATTGTGTTTCCTCCACTTTTTCACCGTTCTGATTGCGATAATTTTCGTTGGTGGCCAAACTGAATTTGGCGAATTTCTTACCTCCTTCGAGATTTTTGATTTCGGGTGCATTACCTAAATTTCCGATAAGCTGCACTTTGTTTTTTAATGCGTACATGTTGTTTGGTTTTTTGTTTATAATTTATTTATTTCGATCGCTCACAATATCAGGTGGACAAGACACGAACTGACTAGTATAGATCGTGTTGCTTCCCAATATCGGATTGACTTGGCAAAGGTGTGATCACTGTAAAATGATAGTCGTATTTTAAACGTTTACTTTCGAATGTAAATGTTTGTAATCGTTTGTTGTCGGGTAAATAGTCTCGAGTCTCTTTGAGGAGGAGGAGATGTATATGACAGGCAGAGCCTGCGAAGAACATAATGCTTACGAAGGCACAGCCTTCGAAGAGTTAAGATCTAGAGTCTCTTTGAGGAGAAGAGAGAGTTGAGATCTCCGAAATGCGCGACAGATGAATTAGATTTCAATCACAACGTTGTATCTCGAGACTCTTTGAGGAGGAGTAGATGTAAATGACAGGTTAAAACTTCGAAGAACATATGGCTTAAGAAGGCACAGCCTTCGAAGAGTTGAGGGGTAGAAAGTACTGACTTTTAATGTTGAACTAAATCCAATAGAAAGTACAAAAGTTCAGCCTAGTACAAAAGCCATACTGACGCAAAACCACGGTTGTAGGAGGTTTTATTCTTTTTTCGGTTTGTAAATTGTGATAGGCAAACTTAAATATATTTTAAATTGACTACCTCTCGT
>CAYRTN010000244.1:0-2536 GCA_964427235.1 uncultured Chthoniobacter sp.
CGTTCCATTTCTCAACTTTTTGAAGACTTGGTCGAAGCTGAGTGGATGCGCCGTCAGGCTATCCAGCCAAGCTACTTTGCTCCTTCGCACGATTCTGCAGCCCAATACGCTCAGCCCGTTCAGCAATCCCAGCCTTTGCACCAAGCCTACGCTCCCGTGGCACCGGTTCATTCTGGGCAGTATTGATTTTAAATCGCCTGCTGTTCTGGGGTAACCGGATCAGTAAGCTCAATAACTCCTGAAGCATCGCCTCCGCATGTGAGGCATATTTCAGGAGTTTTTTTGTTTTCAAGAGAAGTCGGTTTAGAGGTCACATTGGCTGCGAGTTCTTTGAAAAGGAGGGCTTCGAATAAACGGCTGACGCTGATTTTTCGCTCCAGTGCAATGGCGATAGCGCTGGCTTTAGTCTCTTTTTCAAGAATCAGATTGATTTTAACTGGCTCTGCAAGCTTCCTCGGGCGACCCATGCATGAGATGTAGGCGTATGTGACCCTTCGATCAAGATAATTCTATCCCTCCTATGGGAAATTTTTATTTGATTTTTACTTAAGCTCGATGCCCCCTGCGTTGAGAGGAATAATTTTTTCCAGTCCTTGAATGCGGAACTCTTCGACGGTCGCCCCATCACCTTGAAGTAAATGGATGCTATTTGATTCTTCGCCGCGGCGGATAACAGCGCGACTGATGCCTGATCGCTGGCTGACACTCAAGATAGGAAGACCATCTGGAGTGGAGAGTCGGGTGCCATTCTCGTCAAAAACGACGCGCAAAGTGAGATCTTGCTTTTCGCCCGTGAGGGGATTTTCCTCAAGCCGAAAGCGGAGGGAGTCGGTTTGGGGAGTGTCTTGCGCGGTCGGCGAGACGTCGCCATTGACGTAACCGAAGGATTTTGATTCGCGGATCGTTTTTTCCCAGTCAACGGTCCATTCGCCATTTGCTGCGCGTGACAGAACCCGAAGACGTTCGGAGTCGGGTGATGTTTCGAGAACGGCAAAAGTATCGCTTGTGCGTGAAGCGTGGATCATTTGAGGTTGAGGCGAGCCGGGTTCGTGGTCGAGTTCGCGAAGGATGTCCCCCTTGAAGTTGGCTTGCCTGACAGCATTGGAGCCGTCAGCGCTCACAAACCAAAATGTTTTATCGGCACCGAGGGAAACGGATTGAGCCGAGATCGGGATGTTTTGAAATGTTCGCAAATCCTCTGCAATCCAAACGCTCCCGTTTCCAGCCCCCGCGAGGACCCCCGAGTCCGCATCGATGGAGGTGAGGGAAACTGGGGCGGCAATGGCAGGTTGGGCCTCCATGCTAGGGAGAGAGAAGGGAATGATGGATTTTTCTACCGAGCCAAAGAGTGCCGATGGAAGGGCCGCGATGGCGCGCGGTGGCTCCGAATGAAGAGGAAGGGGCTCCGAGAGAGGAGTGCCGGTTTGTAAATCGAGTAAATGCCATTTTCCTGCATGCTGGATGATGGCAGAGGTGGGATTGGTGGCCAGTTTGGTTGTATTCGTGGAGGGACCGGCACCGATCTCCTTCACCCAAACGAAACCAGATTCGGTTGAATACCTCGTTGCGAGGAGCGAGCCATCGGCGGAAATGGCGAGTAGCAAGACATCACCCCCCGGAAGAAAGGCAAAGTCCACTATATGGCGAAGTGATGGATCGTCCTCGTCCGTCGTCCAATCGTTGAAATGAAACGCCTCACCCTCAACGGTCACATCCTCGATCAGGTAGCCGCGAACGTGGTAATGGCCGGCAGGAGCTTTATTGCCGGCATCGTCCAAGCCATCCCATTTGGTGATGTAGCCATTGAGTCCAATGCGGAAGGCCTCCTCCCCATCCATCGCGTGAAGAGTGCGAACGAGTTTTCCGGCTTTGTCAAAAACCCCAAGAGTGATCCGGCCGGGACTGGGTACGGCAAACGTGATGTCGTCGCCTTCCGCGCTTGCGGGCTGGAGAAGCAGTAAAAGAGCCAAAAAAACGAAGGCGATATGTTTCACAGGTAATGTTTCCAATTCACATCTGGAAAAATGTTGTCACGGTCCTCGCAAGCGGCGAGGAGGCCCTCATCGACGGCGCCGGATGCCAGCGACTCGTAGATGCGGGTGAAGCGGAGAATGTGGTCGTTCGTTCGCTTGGTGGCATATTCCACAGCCGTTCCGGTTTTCATGAGAAAAGCCCAGTCGCTGGACTGTGCCAGCAGGAGTTCTCTGGCGAGTTGACGGAGCGTGCGGAGCAGGAGGGGATCGCGGGTCGTGGCATGCTTTCTCGCCATCTCTGTCATTCGTCGAGCCGCGGCATGGAGGTGCGGGTAGATCCAAGCGTTGCAATGATCGAGCCAGACTTCCCAATAGCCTTTGTTCCCCCAACTCGATGGTGAGGGGGATACCATCTGCTGTGTGGGATTTTCCTTCAAATAATCGCTTGGTGTCGTGAGGCGGAAGGTCTTCTGGTCGTAAGCGGCTTTGCGCAGAAAAAGATCGAGAAACTGGGGGCCTTCATACCACCAGTGGCCGAATAGCTCGGCATCGAACGGACTCAC